>JAILBH010000204.1 GCA_024681195.1 Treponema sp. | reverse complement strand
AGTTCAGAAATTGCTTCCTGAATAAAATGCTCGTTGTCGGCATCTACACTGGCGGTGGCCTCGTCAAGAATTACGATAGGAGCATTTTTAAGCATACAGCGGGCAATAGAAATACGCTGCTGTTCACCACCACTAAGGCTTGCTCCACCTTCGCCAATTACTGTGTCAAAGCCTTCCGGCAGCTGCATGATAAAATCATAACAGCGGGCTTTTTTTGCAACTTCAATAACTTCTTCGTGGCTGGCATTTGTTTTTCCCATAGCGATGTTGTTAAAGATTGTGTCCTGGAAAAGATAAACTCTCTGAAAGACCATACTTATATTGTCCATAAGATTTGCAACCGGCACATCACGAATATCTGTTCCTCGTATTTTTATGCTGCCTTCTTTTACATCCCAGAAGCGTGCAAGCAGATTTGCGATTGTTGTTTTACCGCCGCCACTTGGACCAACGAGTGCAAGCATCTGGCCCCGATCAAGGTCAAAAGAAATATCATGTAAGGCATCCTTGTCGCCGTAGGCAAAAGAAACCTTCTGGAATGAAATCTCCGGCTGGTCCATTGTAAAGGTTGTTAGTTGCGGCAAACGTTCTTTTCCTTCATTTGCAATTTCTGCTTCGTCAAATACGCTTTCTATACGGTCAAGACAGGCATCGGTAACTGTAAGGCGGGCAACGTTTCCGTAGTAGGCTTTAACTGCGCCAAAGGTATCAAAGAGAAATAAAATCATTCCCATCATAAACTCAATTGTAATAAGACCTCGGGCACTCAAAAGATATGCCACAAACAAAACTACTGCTGTTGCAATTCCGTAAGAAACCATAAAGCTTGCCCACCAGGGTGCGTATGCAATTTCAAAGCCTATTGCCTTGTCGCAGCTGTCTTCAAAGCTTTCTGTCATTTCTTTTGATTTTTCACCCAGCATATTAAAGGTTTTGATAATTCCAATTCCTTCGGCAAATTCAAGCACGGCACTTGTAAGCTTTTGGGCACTTTCCTGTTTTGCCATTGAGTGTGAAATTGAAATGCGGGTCATGAGGTTACCCAAAAGAATTATGAGGGCAAGACAGGCTAAAGCGGTAAGGCCAAGTCTCCAGTTAAGATAGAACATAAAGCAAATCATAAGCGCCTGCGAAATTATAAAGCCCACAAGCTCTTCCAGAACCATCATGCAGTTTTCTTCGATAAAGTTCATGTCTGTAGAAAGAACGCTGCTAACCTTGCCGATATTTCCATCTGTAAAGTAGCCCATAGAAAGCTTACGGAAATGGTCACCAAGCTGCATACGTTTGTCTGCAAAAACCTTAAAGCCTGCTGCCGACTGCAAACGGTCAGAAATATTCTGCAAGATTGCCTGAATTGCTACACAAGCCAGAAGAATTGCTCCCGAAATAAGGCAGATTTTTTTGGTAATAGTTCCTGTCATAAAACCGGAAATTATAAAAAAGCTCACCATAAGCGGAGCCTTCATAAAAATACCTTTGAAAAAGCCAGGTACATAGGATGCCCGGATAACTCCTTTATAGCTTCCGCAGGACCCTACCAGGCGGTGCATCATTTTTAACATTGATTTATTTTTCATTTATGAAATCCTCCAGTTAGCTGCAGCTGTAGAAGCCTTCCACAATTTCTGATATTCCTCACAGGATTTATTCAGTTGGCTGTGACTTCCTTCTGCAATTACATTGCCTTCTTTTAGCACGCAGATTTTGTCTGCATTTTTGATTG
The DNA here is from genome assembly GCA_024681195.1 of Treponema sp. Classification (GTDB taxonomy): domain Bacteria; phylum Spirochaetota; class Spirochaetia; order Treponematales; family Treponemataceae; genus Treponema_D. The sequence goes on along the minus strand of JAILBH010000204.1, from coordinate 1,403 downwards.
AAGAAAGACGGTGTGCAATTACAATTACTGTTTTGTCTTTAATAATTTCGTTGATTGCGGCATTCATTTTTTCTTCGTTTTCGGGATCCATAAAGGCGGTTGCCTCGTCCAAGACAATAATAGGTGCGTTTTTTAAGATTGCACGTGCCAGAGAAATGCGTTGACGTTCTCCGCCAGAAAGTTGCTTTCCGCTGTCGCCGGCCATTGTGTCGATTCCTTTAGGGAAGCGTGCAAGAAATTCATCACACTGAGCACGATGGGCTGCATCTAAAACTTCTTCGCGGGTGGCATCAGGGCGGCCAATCAAAATATTTTCATAAAGTGAAGTGTTGAAAAGGAACTGTTCCTGCGCAACATAAGAAATCTGATTGTTCAGAGTTTCGATTGACATGTCGGTAATGTCCTGGCCTCCAATTGAAATGCTGCCGGAGTCAAGATCGTAAAAATGTACAAGCAGCTTTGCCAGGGTAGATTTTCCGCTGCCGGATTCGCCTATGAGGGCGGTGGTAGTACCCTGCTTTAAGCTGAGGTTTATGCCGTGCAGGACCTCTGCTTCATTATAACTAAACTTTACATCCTTAAATTCCACATCATAATTCTTGCCTTCAAACCTGTGTGTGCCTGCCTTAATCGCTTCCCCATTCATCATTTTTTCAAGTTCGGCAATTTTATAATCAAGCTGGGGGATTTTTCCGGCAAAGCTAAGAGCACGCAAAATTGCAGGACCAACTGCAAAAGACATACACAAAACAAGCACCAGCTGACTCAAATTGATTACGCCTTTCAAAACAAGGAGGCCACCAAAAGGCAAAGTAAAAAGTGCAAGGCAGGGAAGAATGCTGTTATAAAGAGCCATCCAGGGCCAGCAGACCTTGTACCAGGCAAGAGTAAAATCCCGGTAGCCGCGGACTGCATATCCAAAACGCTTAAAACTGTCCCCATCCTTGTTAAAAACTTTTATAGCTTCCATTCCGTTTACATATTCGATGATTGTATTGTTCATCTTTTTTGCCGACTCATAATAGGCGCCCATCTTTGCCATACCGGCTTTCATCATCATGCTCATGGCAATAATTCCAAGAGGAATTGTGGTTATTGTTAAAAGAGCAAGACGCCAGTCTACAAAAAACATTGCAATAATTACAACAACTGGAACTGTAATGTTTGCAATTCCTTCCGGGATAGCATGGGCGAGCAGAAGCTCTATCTGATCAATGTCATCGGTAAAAACGCGCTTAATCTGTCCGGTTCCAAGCTCCTTAATGTTTCCAAGCGGTTGATTTTCGAGCTTAGACTTAAGGGAGATTCTGATATTTTTGAGAGTGTTGTAGGCGCTGATGTGAGAAAAGGCAAGCCCTCGGCTATACAAAACTGCATAAAGAGCAAGGCATACAAAAATGGCA
>JAILBH010000182.1 GCA_024681195.1 Treponema sp. | reverse complement strand
GCGCCGGGAATAACAAGACAGGCCATCTGCAGGCCCGAGGCATACTGGGAAGAAACATTTCCTTCAATTTTGAAGACGCCACCCTTAAGCTGGCCCTGCACGAATATTTTCTGTTCTTCTTTGTCTATGCTGACTGTTACTCCGTGATCTGCAAGACACTTTACCAGTTGATCAAGCGGGCGGTCAATAAGGCGACCCTTTGGCAAAAAGACAAGACGTTTTTTTCCTGCCAGACCCATGTGTGTCAAAAACGCAGCCCCTACACTAATCATAAAACGCAGAGTGGAACCACTTTCGTTACAAGGCATAATTACATCAGAAGAATTTTCGTCTCCCACAGCATCATACAAAGCTTTAAGACAGGCACGGGTTGCACGAATGTCGTCGTTGTCGGTAGGTTGTGTAGAAAGGATAGAGACTAATTCTTTGGGTGGTTTCGACAGGCTCAACCACCGCACATTTTCTGTTGACCCCATCAAAAATTGAATTATCAACTCGCGATGCACTACCGATTTGGAAGAAGGAACTGTAAAATCAAGATTTAAGGAAGGTATCTTTATTTCATAACTCATAGATAGTTTCTGAACTCCTCTACGGGCATTGGCTTTAATTCGCCTTTTCCAATTTCATTCACAAGAACTGCTGTAATGTTTGAACCGCGTTTCTTTTTATCATTCATAATGCCGGCCATAATCTGGTCTGCACTTATTGGGTCATCGCACGGCAACTCGTAAAGTTTAAGCATCTGAACAAGCACATCATGTACAGGACTACCTCTGCTTATTCTTTCCATTCCTTTTGCAACTGCAAAACCATGCGAAACTGTAAAATTACTGCGGGCTTCAATTACGTGCCCGATTGTGTGACCAAAGTTCAAAAGCTGGCGTAGTCCGTTATCATGTTCGTCCTGGCTTACAACATCTGCTTTAATCTGAATACAGCAGGCAACAATTTCTTCCAGCTCCGGCGAATTTTTAGTAACACGAGTTAAAAGCTTTTTGTAAAAATTCTCATCCCAGATAAAAGCATACTTAATAACCTCTGCCATACCCTCTGTAAAAAGCACGTCATCCAGCGAAGCAAGCACTCCTGTATCTGCAATAACAAGACTCGGCTGCCAGAACGCCCCAACAAGATTTTTTCCTTCAGGCAAATCTACACCTGTCTTTCCGCCAACAGAGGCATCAACCTGGGCAAGCAGCGAGGTTGGTATCTGAAAAACCTTTATACCACGCAAAAAGATAGAAGCCGCAAAACCAGCCATATCTGTAGCAACCCCACCGCCCAAAGCAACAACCGCATCGGTTCGCGTAAAAGCCGCCGCAGCCAGCGCGCCCAGAATATTCCCCACAGTATTTAAAGTTTTACTCTGCTCCCCTGCTTCAAAAACAAAATCAAAGACTTCAAAGCCGGAAGCCTCGAGAGATGCCCGCAACTGTGCCATATACAAAGGCGCAACATGACTATCGCTCACAATCATGAGCTTCTGGATTTTGCGGTCAACATTGGCAATGAGTTTGCCCGCCTCCCCAAGAAGACCTGCGCCAACGAGAACCTTGTAAGGATTTTCTACTTTTACATTTATTGTTTTCATTTATCCATCCAACTCTGCCTTGCGGTCACTTCCTTCCTGCAAAAGCTGTTGCAGCTTTTCCTGGTCTCCTTTTTCCATGGCAGCTTTGTACTTACCAAGTTCACAAATCAGGCTGTCAATTTCGCGTATAAGGTTGTCTTTGTTTTCCATAAAAAGTTCGGCCCACATACCGGCATTAAGCCAGGCAACACGGGTCAAATCTTTATAGCTGCCCGCAGAAAAGCCCTGGTGACCGTCGGCAGTAGGACTCTTAACATAAGCATTAGAAACAACATGAGCCATCTGCGAAGTAAAGGCTATCATCTCATCGTGCTTGTCGGCATGAGAAAGACAGAAGCTTCCAAAACCGGCAGGTTCAACGGCAGCTTTTACCCTGTCAATCAACTTCATATCATCAAAAACCGGAGGAACAATCACAAGTGGCGCACCCTTAAACATACTTGCCTTTGAATGCTTGAGCCCCGAATATTTTGTACCGGCCATTGGATGAGCGCCAACAAAAACAAAATCATTTTTGGCAGCAATCTTAAAACAGGCATCGCAGACAACACGCTTAATTCCGCCAGTGTCCATAACAAGTCCGCCTTTTTTAAACATCCCGGCATTTTTCTTTACATAATCAATCGTTCCCTGGGGATAAATACAAATCAAAACAAGGTCGCAGGCAGCCAGCTTTTCCGGCACCAGCTCATCATCAACAAAGCCGCCAAGCTTGCCCATAAGGGTTACAGAAGAATCCTGATCAAATCCAAGCACCTTGCAGCCGGCCTCTTTATAAGCACGCGCAAACGAAGCGCCAATAAGTCCAAGCCCAACAACACCAACAGTTTTTACCTTTGACGCACTCACTTAAATCACCTCGCGAATTTTCATTACACGTTTTGCAACATCATCAAACTGTTCAGGTGTAAGAGACTGAGCACCATCACACAAAGCCTTTTGAGGATTATTATGAACTTCAATCATAATTCCGTCGGCACCACAGGCAGCAGCAGCCATAGCCATAGGTTTAACCATGCGGGCAATACCAGTAGCATGAGAAGGGTCAACAATAATCGGAAGGTGGGTAAGCTCGTGGAGCATAGGTACGGCAGACAGATCCAGTGTATTTCTTGTATAAGTTTCATAAGTACGAATACCGCGCTCACACAAAATAACGTTTTCGTTTCCGCCAGCCATTATGTATTCGGCACTCATCAAAAATTCTTTCATTGTGTTTGCAAGACCGCGCTTAAGAAGAATAGGTTTATTAAGCTTACCTAACTCCTTGAGCAGTTCAAAGTTCTGCATGTTGCGGGCCCCTACCTGAATCAAATCTACATTTTCAAAAAGAGGAATGTGGGCCGGGCTCATAATTTCTGTAACAATCGGCATACCTGTAGCCTTTTTAGCTTCAAGCAAGAGTTCAAGTCCTTCTGCCTTAAGACCCTGGAAATCATACGGAGAAGTACGTGGCTTAAAAGCACCACCACGAAGCAGCTTTGCACCGCTAGCCTTTACTGCCTGTGCAACTTCAATAATCTGATCACGGCTTTCTACAGAACAAGGGCCTGCTATAAAAGCAAAGTTTCCACCGCCAATTTTTACACCGCTTACATCAACAATTGTGTCTTCCGGATGGAACTTTCTGTTTGCCTTTTTATACGGCTCACTGATTCGTGTAACCGATTCAATAATATCAAGACCTTTGAGCAGATCAATATCAACCTTGGTTGTATCACCAATCAATCCAAGAATGGTTTTATAGTCACCTTCCGAAAGATGAACCTTAAGTCCCTGAGACTTGAACCATTCAATAAGATTGTTAATCTGCTCCTTGCTTACTCCAGATTTTAATACTGCTATCATAATTCCTCCAAGGGCAAAAGCCCAAAAAAAAACCGCGCGGAAGTAATCCGTGCGGTTTGTCATATTTAATGTTTAGTAACATTTATTGCACAAATTACTTTTCACTCTTGCCACTGGCAAACCAATAAGAGTAATAATAAAATGTAGCGTAATAAAAGTTACCTTTCAATTTGTTCTCCAAAATTGTTAGTTAAATCTACCGAGATACGACAGATTTGTCAATAGGAAAAAAATGCCATTCCAATGGCTATTAAATTAAGACCAAAATCTGCATATAACTGGGGCTCTCCCTGATTCAGACGGATACCGGCTTTTGCAGCAAGGATTTCGCCGCGCAGATGATAGTCGGACTGAGCCTTCTGGATTTCTTTTGGCCAGATTAAATCGGAATATAGATTAAAAAGCAGTCCGCAATCAACACGGAATTTATCCCATCCTTCTATAGCCCCAGCATAACAGGCAATATAGGGAATGAGTTCCGCGTCTTTTCTGAACCTGAAAATATCATAGCCAAGAGTAAAATTTCCAAAAGTCATAAGCGAAATATCCTGCTCTTTTCTACCGTTCAGAACACCCCAAAAATTAAATGGTGAATATGCAAACAAGAATCCAGGAGAGGTTTCTAAACGAAGATCCAGAGCCTGAACATCAAGTTCAAATTCAGGGCCGGGAGATCCGTCATAACCAAGTTTAGCTCCGGCAAAAGCTGTTCCAAAATCCCAATAAAAATCCATGGAAAAAACATTTACGGTGATGAGTGAAAACACTAAAACACAAACCGACAGCTTTTTCTTAAACATAATAAACTCCTTTTCTTATATGGCTACAAGTTTTTATTCCTTGATTACCTGCAGAATCTCTTTTTCAGACAGACCAGGCTGCCACATATCCTTATCAATAAAAGTAAGAACATAAGAAGGAACCGCAGTCCCTGATACAGCTGTAATTTCCGGCACAAACTTAGCATCAGGTGTTACCTGCAAAAACCACAGACGCAGATACAAAAAACGGTCGCCACTAGTATATTCAACGCGCTTGCACAAAGGACTCGTCAAAGAAAAGTCCTTCAAAGCAGTTCCGCTGTCTCCAACAGAATCACATGCTTCAAGCAGTTTGCAATACAAATCATAAGCTTTTATAAGATTTGCTTCATCCGCCTCAATTTCTTGAGTAACCGGATTCATAAAATCATCAAACTGTTTTTTTATGGCATCAACACGGCGAGCTTCATATTCTTCTACTGAATTCTGAACGCCCTGCAGCTTAGAAGAAACATTCACCTCATCTAAAGTTCCTTCTGACTGAGCGCGCGAAAATTTTGCAGCAAAGCTTTTTAACACCCCATCCATTGATTTTGTCTGGTTATCTGCCATAAACATGCCTCTATACCAAAATTCTACAGCCTAAGCACCAAAAGTCAAGCATAAATTTGGTCTCAAAAGCCCCTTACATATATTCAAACCATTCATTTTGATTTATACTATACATATGACTAAGGAACAGGGTAACGAACTGGATGATATTTTAGAAAAACTCAACGATGAGCAGCGAAAAGCCGTTACTACCACAGAAGGTTACGTTCGCGTAATTGCCGGAGCCGGTTCAGGAAAAACCCGTGCCCTTACCTACCGCTTTGCATATCTTGTAAATCAAATTGGAATCCTTCCATCCCACATACTCTGCGTTACCTTTACCAACAAAGCTGCAGCCGAAATGCGCCACAGAATCCGCGAGCTTACAGGCGACAACGACACAGGCTACATTTCTACCTTCCACGGTTTTTGTGTAAGCGTGCTCCAGGAAGATTCAAACGCCGTTTCATATCCAAAAAGCTTTCTTGTTCTGGACAATTCCGACATAGATGCAATGCTTCAGATTATTTACGAAGAACGCGGCCTTACCCTTCGCCAGATGACATTCAGCAACGCCCGCGACATGATAGAAATCAAAAAGCTTTTTAAAGAACCTCATTATTACGAAGACCTTATCCGCATGAGCCTGGACGAGATTCACCAGAAATATCTTGAGGCAACAAAACCCGATGATATCATTTTTTACGGCTACCTGTATCAGGAAAAAAAGTGCTTTGGCCTTGATTACAATGACCTCTTAAAATTTGTGCTTTATATTTTTCAGACAAACGACGACATCCGCCAGAAGTGGCAGGAACGACTTGAATACATAATGATAGATGAGTTTCAGGACATAGATATGATTCAATACGAAGTTATGAAAGCTCTCTGTCCTTATCACAATAACCTTTTTGTAGTAGGTGACCCTGATCAGACAATTTACACCTGGCGTGGCGCCGATATCCGCTACCTTCTGGAATTCGATAAAAATTTCCCGGGCGTGCAGACCATCATTATGAACAAAAACTACCGCAGCACCCAGTCTATTTTGAATGCGGCAAACAGTCTTATTGACAAAAATAAAAACCGTATTAAAAAGAATTTAATTTCTGCACAAGAGGGGGAAGTCTCTACCCCGCTCCCTGTTTATGAACACGCTCTTTCGGCTCAGGAAGAAGCAGAATACATTCTTAAAAAAATCCGCGAACTCACTCAGGGAGAACAGGAACTTCCAGTAGCGCACAGCAACAAAGAATTCCGCACTGCAAAAAGCACAACCCGTTTTAACCTTAGCGACATTGCAATTTTGTACAGGGCACATTACATAAGCCGCACTATAGAAGAAGTTTTCCAGAGAGAAAAGCTTCCGTATACATTAAATTCAGGTGTTCCGTTTTTTGACCGTGCAGAAATTAAAGATTCTCTTTCTTACCTCCGAATGATAGCCTACAAAGATGACCTTTCTTTTTTAAGAGTTGTAAACCAGCCAAAAAGAAATATTGGTGAACGCCGCATTAAGTTTTTAAAAGAATATGTAGAAAAATTCGGCGGTTCCCTTTACGATGCGCTCAAGCTTAATGTGCAGGAAGAACTTTTTGCAAACACCAAAGCCCAGACCTTTATAGATTTAATTGAGCATTTTAGCGGCATCTATTCTACAATGCAGATTTCCGAAGTATTCAGCCATATAATGAATAAAAGCGGTTATGAGCTTGCATTGCGTACAGAAGGAAGTCAGGAGCGGCTGGATAACCTTGCAGAGCTCAAGCAGTCAATCTACGAATACGAAACTTCCTGCGGCGAAGAATGTACTTTGGAAAATTATCTTGCTCACGCTGCCCTTTATACAAATGCAGACATTCAATCTTCCAAAAATGCAGTAAGACTCATGACAATTCATACAGCAAAGGGACTGGAATTTCCGGTAGTATTCATTGTGGGTATGAACGAAAATATGTTCCCAAGCAAAAAGGTAGATTCCCTCAAAGCTATGGAAGAAGAACGCAGACTTGGCTTTGTAGCCCTTACACGAGCACAAAAGCTTTTATATCTTACAGAAGCAGAAGGCTTTTCGCAGCATGCAGGCGGCCGCTTTCCTTCACGCTTTATTTTTGATATAGACAAGCCGTTACTAAATTACGAAGTTGAACTTCCCCCACAGCTCATTGCAAAAACCAAAAGCTACATTCAGGAAACCCAAAGCATTTTAGAAAAAAAAGCAACCCTCTCCGGTTTGAATGAAGGAGACACAGTAGAACATTCCATTCTGGGACGCGGCACCATAATCTCAATAGATCAGGGTGCCGGCACCTACACCATCAAGTTCGAAAAAATTACAACGCCCCGCAAGATGAGCTTCAAAGCCCCAATAAAGTCGGTTTAGAGTACATTTTGTTACGATTTTTTTTGGAAGAAACTTTTGAAAAGATTTGTTTTATAAAAAATTAGGGCTTTGGTATGATAAATCCTCCCAAAGCCCTACATATTAAAGGTATAAATAGTTAAAAAAGCAAGTTTTTTAACAAAATTTATATTTGTTATTTTGCACCAAAAATATCAAAATAACCGGCTACAAATACTACCAGAATGATGATTGGTGCAATCCACTTGAGATAGAACTGAATTATTTTTGCCTTAGGAAAGCGAATACCCTTTCCGGCGTCGGCTTCGGCAATAAAGTTATCCCAGCCCCAGCCCTTCTTATGCATACAGAAGCACAGGAAGATAAGAGATCCAAGTGGCAGCAGGTTCTGGCTTACAATAAAGTCTTCAAGAGCATCAATTGAGGCAATGTGTGCTCCAAAGTGTACGTTTGACCATACGTTCATACCAAGAGCAGCCGGTGTTGCAAGAACAAGAATTGCTGCAAAGTTAATGAGTACAGACTTTGTACGACTCCAGCCAAACTTATCCATTGGGAATGCTACGATGTTTTCGAATACAGCAATTACAGTAGAAAGAGCAGCAAATGACATAAAGAGGAAGAAGAAGGATCCAACAACACGTCCTGCTACAGGTCCCATAGAATTGAATACGTTCGGTAATGAAACAAATGCAAGTCCGGCTCCGGCAGAAGGTTCTACACCAAAGGCAGCACAGGCTGGGAAGATGATAAGACCTGCTGCAATAGCAACAAATGTATCAAGTCCGATTACGCGGAGAGCTTCACCATTGAGTGAGTTTTCCTTTCCAATATAAGAACCAAAGATTTCCATAGAACCAATACCCAAAGACAGAGTAAAGAATGCCTGTCCCATAGCGGCGTAGATTGTATCCCAAAGTCCGTGACCACCTTCTCCGTTACCGGCTAAAAGAGCTTTAAAGTCTGGTTTAAGATAGAACTTGTAACCTGCTCCGGCTCCCGGAATAAAGGCAACATAAATTGCAAGGCCAATCATAATTATAAAAAGTGCAGACATCATAATTTTTGTAATGTTTTCTACACCCTTTTGAAGTCCAAGGAAGCAGGCTCCAAAACCAATTACGATTACAACAATCATCCACATAATAAGACCTTTTGGATCTCCTACTGTTGAACCAAAAGCGGCCCCAATCTGATCTGCAGTCATATTTACAAACTGACCACCTGCAGTCTGGAAGAAGTACTTAAGGAACCATCCGGAAACTACAGTATAAAACATCATAAGAAGATAGTTTCCTGCAACTGCAAAGCCCGAATACCAGTGCCACTTTGTGCCAGCTGGCTCAAGCTGCTTAAACGCTTCAGACATACTCTTTTGCGAAGCACGACCTACTGCAAATACACATACCATTACCGGCAATCCAAGAATTACAAGGAAAACCAGATAAATTAAAACAAAAGCAGCTCCACCATATTTTCCTGTAATGTAAGGGAAGCGCCATACGTTTCCTAAACCGATTGCACAACCGGCAGACAACA
>JAILBH010000178.1 GCA_024681195.1 Treponema sp. | reverse complement strand
TTTATAACCGGTTTTCAGGATGTAGTTAAGATTGACCTTGAAAAACGGTTTGCAAATATCAAAATCCTCAATCTTTACGACGGACTTGTTCATTATAAATTTGACGGCGATTCAAGACAACTGGAAAAAATTATTTATTTTAACAATACATTTTTTGTGCTCAAAACTATGAAAGGGAAGGGGTTGAATTTTCCGTCGCTTGCTGGGGCTGTTTGTTCGGGAAAGAATTATTTTCTTGTGAATAAGGGCAGCTTCCGCGTGAGATTTCAGAATGAAAATCAGTTTGCAAAGGTAGATAAAAGCTTAACCCGTCGGGCAGAAGAGTATGTGCTTCGCAATTCAAAGCTGCAGCTGGACAGGCTTTCGCCAACCAATGAAATCTGGTTTTCTATCCGCCGGGAAGGTTTTGCCTTTTGTGGAGAGCTCATTTCTAAACGGGAATTTACAGAAAAAAATCTGAATAAAGGTGAACTGCGCCCGGAAATTGCATATCTTATGTGTTGTTTTGCAGAATTACCTTCTCAAGCTGCAGTTGCAGACCCTTTTTGCGGTTTTGGTTCTATCCCGATAAGGCTTCAAAAAAACTTTAACTGCAGCAAGATTTATGCGTCGGATATTGATAAAGACAAAATAGAACTTGTTCAAAAAAAAATTACTGCGGGGGCTGAGCCTGTTGATGTACGCCAGACAGATGCATTTGAACTTGAACATATTCCGGATAATTCACTTGATGCAATTGTTACAGATCCGCCGTGGGGATTGTGGGAAAATATTCCGGATATAGAAGCTTTTTACAATAAAATGTTTGAGTCTTTTTGCCGCATTCTAAAGCCTGCGGGGACTATGACTATTTTGAGTGCCCGTACTGCAGAGCTGGAAGCAGCTGCAAAAAACCAGGGACTCGCTATTAAAAAATCGCTTCATACCCTGGTTAATGGTAAAAAGGCATCCTTATATTTTATTACTTATAAAGATATGCCGGATAAGAATTAAATTTTTCTATCTGTTCAAGCATTGAAGACGGAATGCCAAGCTTAGAAGCTGCTTCTTTTTGCTGAATGCTGCTTATTATTCCAAGCACCGATTCTCTAAAGCTTTGTTTATGTTCGTATCTGTAGGCAATTACCTTACAGCCCGGAATCATAAGCTCGTGGTTTCTTAATTCTTCTATCATGCCATCCCAGGTTCCAATTTCGTCAATAAGCTTAAGCTTTTGAGCCTGTAAAGCGGTGTAGACTCTTCCGTCTGCAAGCTCGCGTACATGTTTTTCAGAAAGCTTTCTGTCTGTCGCAACAATGGAAACAAACTGATCATAGCATTCATCAGAAACAGACTGAAGAATTTCTTCCTGTTCTTTTGTAATTGGTTCAAAGAAGTTCCCCATGAGCTTGTTGCGGCCCGAATGAATTGCTTCAATTTTAATTCCAATGGTATCCAGAAGCTCTGTTGCATCAATCAGCTCGCCGGAAATAACTCCTATTGAACCGGTAAGAGTGTTGCGGTTTGCGTAAATTTTGTTTGCAGGACATGAAATATAGTAGCCGCCCGAAGCTGCCAGAGGCCCCATGTAAACATAAAGCTTTTTGCCTTTTGCAACATAATCCTTGAGCGCAAAATAAACTTCATCTGCCTGGTAAACAGCTCCACCTGGAGAATTTACGTACATTGCAATTGCAACGTTGTTATTATCAGAAGTTAACTGATTAATTGTAGAAAGAAGCCACGACTGATTATATGTAGAGTTTGCTTCTTCGATTGTTCCTGTAACATAAAGAGCAGCAATAAATTCCTTTGTCTTTATTCCTTTTGTTTCTGAATCAAGAGAAGAAAATCCGCTCGGGTTTCCTGTTGAATTGGCCGGAGTCTGTCTTGCAACTCCAGCTTTTTTTGTAATGTAAACTGAATAACCTATAAAACCACCGCCAATCAGTACGAGGATTATAAGTATTGCTAAACCAGATTTAAAACTCTTGCTCATTCTGTTAAATCCTCCGGTTTAATTTTTCCGTTTTCGAGTGCATCTTTTAATAGTGCATGGTAAATATTTATAAAGGTCATTGTTGTGTAAGGTCTTACATAAAGCTGGGCAAGACCAAAGGTAATCATTTCAAGAAGATATAAGTGTAAAAAAGTAAGGTGAGTCACAAAAATTTCCATTCTGTGACCGGCTGTAATAATCTTACTTATCTTTAAAGCCCTGCAGATTCCAAGCTCCCCAAACTCTGCAACAAGGTAATAGTGATGTGAATATTCAATTGATTTAATAATCATTATTACAAAAATAAGGATAAGTGAAATATCTGTAATAATAAGACTTACAAATTCTGCATTTTCTCCTGCAAATAAGAAAACAGGTACCAGTACAAACATAAGAACCAGGAATACAGGCAGCATCCATACTACATACCAGAGGACTTGCCATAAGCCTGCAAGAATACCGCGTCCCCACTTATTAAAGCCTTCCAGAAAAGTTTTTACCGAAACAGGTTCCGGGGAACGTGAATAATTAAGAAAGAAGCTTGCAAGAGCAATTTCTGTAATAAATGAAACAAGGGTAGAAATGATAGCAAGAATGTTTTTTATGGGAGAAGCAAGGTCTGAATTAGAAAAATAGGCCATAATTTCATCAAAACTGGCTCCTTTTAGTGAAAGAAGTTCTTCCCAACTGTATTGCATTCTGTTTTGTGGAATAGAAAAGATCAGTGAAATTACAAAAACAATAAGTACCGAAATTAAGGCGTTTTGCCATCTGCCCTGCAGCTGTTTTTGTGCAAACTGTTTGTATTTTACCCTATCAAAAAACATATTAAGGCTCCTTTTTAGTATATTTATAGCATAATACAAATCAAAATAAAAAAAAAGATGAAAGACCTCACACGTCCTTCATCTTTTAAATTAAGTAAACAAAATATTAGGGCAGGCAACAGGTGCCTGGATGTCTTAAATCACCCGTATTGTGCCGTATACTATTATTATCGGGATTTAAAAAATATAACTTTAGGGAAAAAAGATATTATGTATTTATATTGACTAAGATTTGTTTTTTTAAGATTATATTTGTCTATGAACGAAGAGAAAATAAATCGAGCCTATCTGGAAACCCTGTCTTTTCCTGACCTGGTAAAACTTGCCGATGAATATGGGGTTGACGTTCCCGAAGATTTGGATCGCAGATTTCTTATTACAGAACTTTTAGAGCTCGCAGAAGAAAATAGTCGTGATGAAGATTATGGAATGGTTATTTCTTCTGGTGAAGCCATGAGTATGGATACTCATCTTCCAAAAAGTTATAACGAAACTCAAATTTCATGTATTCTGCGTAATCCGGTATGGGCATTTGTTTTCTGGGATATCAGCGAAAACGATCTTGCAATGTTAAAATCGCTTCCGGAGTATTCACTTGCATTAAGAGTATGTATTCTTGGTGCCGCCAATGATTTGAATCCTGTTGAAGTTTTTGAAATTGAAGTTCCAAAGAGTATAAACGAGCAGTATGTACTCATTCCTTCCGGACGCCGCTTTATTAGAATTGAACTTGTTTATTCAAGCGGAACGGGTAGAGAAGTTCTTGCTTTTTCTTCTGTCGTAAACATTCCAAAGGGTTCAGAATTTGTAGAAAATAATCAGCCGGGAGCTGCAAATAAATTCCCGGATATCATAAAGCTTTCGGGCATAGAAAAGATTCTTTCCGAGCATTATAAAAATTATTGTCATTCGTTTTCATAAAAAGATGTGAGTTGAGTTATGGTAAAGAAGTTAGCATTAATTATTAAGACATATCAGGATTTTATCAGAACTGCAGATGAAAAATCTGTGCTGCACAACCGTGAGCGACTGAACGTTTTGTTCGATGCAATTTCTGATTCCTATATTCCCCTTCTTAATATGTTTGAAAGACTGCTTTCTCAGAAAGTTAGTTTTAAACTTGGGCTTGTACTTCCACCTGTGCTCTGTTCAATGCTCGAAAATCCAAAGATCCAGGATTTGTATGTTGAGTCTCTGGAAAAACATATTGCTTTGGGTAAAAAAGAGCTTAACCGAAATAAAAATGACGCCAAGGCTCAGGAACTTGTAAAAACAATTGTAGAAAAATA
>JAILBH010000122.1 GCA_024681195.1 Treponema sp. | reverse complement strand
CGACAATACACTTGCTGTAAAATCACTTATGGGTTCGTTCCCTCCACCATACAAACTGCCTGATGATTTACCGCACAAACCTCTTAGAGTAGAAACAAACCTTAGATTTGCACAGTTCCCGCTTGCAGGAAACATTTTTGGCTCAATCTTTACAGAAGCTGAGCCTGTACTTATTACAGATTCAGTAAAAGACCCTAGAGTTTATATGAATGGTCCGGAAGACTTCTTGCGCTGTGGAAGTTACATTTTTGCACCTATAAAACAGCAGGATAAAATGCTTGGTCTTGTAGGTCTTGCAAGAACTGCCGAAAACGAAAAATTTACAAAAGACGAATTCGATACAGCCGTTATTATTGCAGATGCTATTTCTACTGCAATTACTCCTCTTTACAGCTTCCTGGCTTATGCTGAACACACAGAACTTAGTAAAGACGGTACTATCGCTTCTAAATATCAGAAAGATCTTCTTCCAGCCAAGCTTCCGGTTATTCCAAATGTTTCTATCGGTTGCTTCTCTAACGCAATGGAAGGTGTATGCGGTGACTATTACGATGTAATTGCATCCCGCAAAGACAGAATCTCATTTATCATGTCAGACGTTGCCGGTAAGGGTATGAATTCTCTGGTAGTTATGATTATGATTCGTGCCATTCTTCGTCTTACAGTTAATACAGAACAATCTGCTGCCACAATTCTTTCATGGGCAAACAGAGGCATTTGTATTGACAGTGCTAAAATTGACCACTTTGCTAGTGTTGCTCTTATTAATTTTGACAGCACAAGCAACAAAGCCCAGATATCTACCTGTGGAAATAATCCTGTATTCCACTTCTCTGCTGCAACAAACGAATTTACACAGGTAAGTACACCAAGTGAACCGATGGGTGTGGAAAAAAATACGGTTTACTCAGACATTGATCTTAACCTTGCTGCAGGTGACATCCTGATTACCTGTACAGACGGTTTACTTGAATCACTGAATGAAAATGGTGTACAATACAGTTTAGAAAATTTGAAGAGAGTGATCCTTAAAAACAAAAGTGCGCCAGCTAAGGATATTTCAAATCGTGTTAAGGATGATTTGAAAAAGTATTGCGGAAACGCACAGCAATACGATGATCAGAGTATTCTGCTCATTAAAATTCAATAACACAGGGAAGGAGCTTCTTTATGGAACTTAAAATACGTAAGAATGGAGATGTTTATATCATTGACGTTACTGGAGAAATGGATCTTTACAACTCTTACAAATTAAAAGAGCTTGTGATGAAAATGTTGGAAAAGAACGTTAAGAATTTTGTTATTAATCTGGAGCAGGTTGACTACATCGACTCGTCTGGTATTGGAGCATTGATTTACATCTGTTCTACTATCAAGAAGATGAACCTTAAGCTCGCTATTTCCAACATCCATGGTTCGGTTAAAAAAGTTATTGAATTAACCAAACTTATGGGTTACTTCCCAATTGCAAACAGCGTTGAGGAAGGTCTTCTCATGGTAAAAGAATAATTTATTTACAAGTTACAAGAAGTTTTTTTTATTTTTTTGAAGAGTTTGATTTTTACGGGAGGTCAAACTTCTAAGGAGGAATCTCGTGGCTCAGGAACTTAAAGAATTGCGCTCGGATGAAAATGATCCGTTATTTGACAAAACAAATATGCTTAAGAAGGAATTCCCTTCAGACTTTAGACAGATCAGATATTTTACATTGCTGATTGTTCAGTCTGCTCCAACAGAAATTAAGGAATTGAACCTTCTTGAACAGCAGATTAGTGAAGTCATCAAAAACGCAGTAAAACATGGAAATCACTGTGATATAAATAAAAAAGTTACCGTATGGTATTCATTCAGTCCAACTCATGCACACATCATTGTGCAAGACGAAGGTGAAGGCTTCCAGGATCTGGAAAAATGGAATGAGTTTAACAAGAAGCGTCTCGAATGTCTGCATAATAATGACTTTATGCAGCTTGCTGACTATGTTTCTTTCCGTACAAAGGAATCAGACAGTCAGGATGGAGGTAACGCTCTTTTTGCAGCCCTTGAATATTGGAACGGCGGTTTTGTTTATAATGGCAAAAGAAATGCTGTTGCAATGCTCAAAAAATATCAGCAGAAATACAAGAATCTTAATCATGACGGTGAATAATCACCATCAAAAAAAATTAAAATAGTTTCCATATAAAAAATGTCTAAAAAGTTAAATAGTATCTCGTGGTTTTAAACAGAACTTTTTAGACATTTTTTTATGTTTTATTGGAAATTTAATGAAGACAAAGCTACATTGGTTTTACAGTTTTATAATTCTCATAACTTTAATGATGTTATCATCCTGCTCCCGTAAGCAGGATCCAATAATTAATTTAAATAATGTCTGGTCATACAGTGTAAACGGTATTCATGGGAAATATAATGTTTTTGAATTAAAAGATTTTGATAAGATAAAGAAAGCTCTTCCAGACAGAACAGGGCATATTTATCTTAAAACAACCTTCTCCATTCCTCTGGAGCTAAAAAACAAACCTTTGCGCTGCTTCCTTGGAAATATTAAGATTGCCAGTGAGTTCATTTTAAATGGAAATTATATTGGAAGTACAGGCTTCTTCCCTCCTTCTCCATTTTCTATTGGAGGACGTTCTACTTCTTACTCAATTCCATACACACTTTGTAATGAAGCCCAAAACGAAATAATAATCCATATCTATGTTGAAGGTGAAGGCGGTATAGGTAAAACACCTTTTATTTCTACCACCGATACAGTTTTAGCTCATGAAAAGATTTTTGATTTTGTTAATTCGCAGCTGCATCTTATCTGTTCATGGATGATGATGATAATTGGATTAATGTATCTTTTAATTTTCTATCTCAGGCGCCAGGAAAAACATTTCTTCTCTTTTGGCATGATGAATATATTTTCAAGTCTTTTCCTTGTTTCGCTTTGTATTGGTGAATATCCTATCATCTATGTATTTGGATACTCATACTTATGGTATGAAAAGATTTTCCGTGCGCTTGCTGCAATTTTTTCAAGTTATTTTGCTGTATCCTTTATGGTTAATTACCTTAAGTTCCGCGAAAATATTTCATTCAAAATTTTCCGTTCAGCAATTACGATTGGCCCAAGCTTTTTTATTCTCTTTACTTCCTCTATGCATGATTTCTTTATGTATCTTGGAGTCGGTTATATTGCAGTTGCAATTCAGATGCTTTATGCCTGTGTCGTTATTTTCCTTAGTATTAAGAAAAACAAAAAGAGAGTCATTGAACTTTTAATAGGATTTACTCCGGTTCTTCTTTCCATTCTTCTTGCCAGTATACTCTTATTATTAGAAGGTTATGTAATATCACTTATTATTGTAATTGGCTGGCAGGTAACAGTTTTGACCTTCCTTGGCATGCTTATTACTTTCTTTATTGCTCAGTGTAATAATGTTGATTATCTTAACTCTAACCTCGAAAAGCTTGTTCAAAACAGAACAGAAGAACTTACAAAAGCCAATTCTTCTCTTGAAGAAATAAACGCTCATCTTAAATATGAAGTTGAACGGGCTGATAAAGAAATTGAACTTGCATCATTTGTACAAAAAAGCTTTTATAATATAACTCTTCCGGAATTTAAGAACTTTGAGGTTGCTTATTATAACAAACCTATGGCCGGAGTTTCGGGAGATTTATATGATTTATATTTTACAAAGGATAATCTGGACGGCTTTGGTTTATTTGATGTTTCGGGTCACGGTATTTCTTCAGGACTTGTAACAATGCTTGTAAAGAATATTATAAATGATGAATTCCATAAGGGTAAAAAACTTGCCTTAAATGAAGTTCTTTATATTATTAATGATAGAATTATTGTTCAAAAGGGAAACGTAGAAAATTATCTGACCGGTATTCTGGCTAGAATTAAAGGTAATGAAATTGAATTTGTAAATGCTGGTCATCCAAATGCAATTCTTTTATCAGCAAAAGATAACAAAATGGAATTAATTCCACGAGGACATACTAACGAAACTGGTGTAATTGGAATTGCAGATTTCCCTGTAAATTTTGAAAGTGTTAAACGTACTGTAGAAAAAGGCGATCTTCTTCTCCTTTATACAGATGGGCTTGTAGAAACCATGAATCGTAACCGTGAAGAGTTTGGTCTTGAACGTCTTAAGAGAACCTTCCTCAAAAACTCTGATATGCCTATTAAAGCTCAGATTGAAAATATTGTGGAAGAAGCAAGAACATTTGCAAACCGTGCAAAAACTACTGATGATATTACACTTCTTATCATTAAGAAAAAATAGAAAATTTTCATTCTTGACGTAGTAAATCTTTTATATTATATTTAGTTCTGCCTGGGGGTGTCCCGGTTTCGACGGGAATGAGAAGTCTTGTACTGCAGGTAGGATTGAAGGTTCCTTAAACCGACAAACAAATAACTGCAATTTTCGCAAGAAAAGAAGAAGAAGCTGAAGAAGTTTCTTCTGCAGAAGCACTCGCTGCGTAAGCACTTGTGCAGGAACTCAGATGGCTCTGTTCCGCGTTGTCTGATGTTCTTTTACCTATCGGGACTTGCTGCATGCAGCTTCTGAAATGCATGTAGGACTCTTTTTTCAGAATACGGAGACGACGCTTGTTATGCTGCTACCGTCTCCCGACAACTACCTCGCATAACTAAACCTGTAGATGTACATGGTTTACTTTCCCGGACAGGAGTTCAATTCTCCTCACCTCCACTTTGAGCGCGTTTACTGATAAAGTAGACGCGTATTTTTTTTGTTTAAGTTTGAGGAGAATTGAACTCCGCGCATGAGCATTTTTTACAATGCCTTTTTTATTTTAGATTTTCTCGATCGGTATTTTGTAGAGCGATCCGCAATTCCTGCATTGGATCTGGAGAGTGCCGTCGGTAGAGCCTTCCAGGAACTCTTTTAGTTGAGCTGGAGGAACTGTTTTTAGATAGTCTATGTATTTTTGTTCGTTGCAGGGACAATCAAAAATTATATCGCGTTGAACAGTGATCACCGGTTTGAACTCGCGG
>JAILBH010000100.1 GCA_024681195.1 Treponema sp. | reverse complement strand
CGTAAACACATCCATTAGCCTGTTTACCGATTTTTCCAGTTTCAAGGATGAGATCGGCATCTCCAAGTTTGTAGGTTACTCTTTCTACAGACATAAATTAAACTCCTACACACGTCACTACATCCGACGTATGTTTTATTTTGAATAAGTATTTAATTTTAATCTATTATAGAAGAATAATCAACAGAGCAGGAATGCAGGCAAAAAAAAAATCCCGCACATTGGCGGGACTTTGGCTTACTTGCGCAATCCGAGCTCTTTGATGAATGCACGGTAGCCTTCGAGGTCTGTGCGTTCAAAATAGCGGAGCATCTTGCGGCGCTGTCCTACAACCTTAAGAAGAGCACGCTTAGCATTTGCGTCCTTTGGGAACTGCTTTGTGTGATCTGTAAGCTGCTGAACACGCTGTGTCATAATAGCAATCTGAACCTTTACGTTACCAGTATCGGTTTCTTTTGCTCCGTACTTCTTTACTGTAGCTGAAGTAGCTTCTTTTGTAAGTGCCATATTGGAACCCCTTAAAATAATTTATTCATCTGTATAGGCGGAAGAACTTGCAGGTCGGTCTCCGGGTTTGGGGAGGCAAATCACAAGAAAATCCGTATGAACAGATTACTTCAATAATATAAAAAAAATGAGATTTAATCAACCTTATGAAAATATCAGGGTATCACAATCTGGAACAGAAAGCACTTTACCTTCCGAAATTTCTAAGCGAACCTGTTCATTGTTTTCGGAAAGAGGATGATAGATTCCATCAGGCGGCAGCAGCTGAATAAACGGTTCGCCTGCTTCAAGATTTTTACGCATTTGTGCAGCATCAAGCTCATAAGGACGCTGTAAAAGTTCTGCAGCTGTAATAAAAAAGCCTTTAAGAAGCATTACGCGAATATAAGAAGAACTAACCCTCTCCTGCTGACCATCTGCTTCTGTATAATAAACTGGATCTACAAAAATACATTCTACATTATTTTGAGAAGCCCAGTATTTTATTGCCTGTGTATCTGTTGCTCCTTTATAACCGCAGCGAAAATCAATGCCTTCTGCAAGGAGCTGCATATTAAGATTTTGTGCAAGCATTGAAAGAAAATCAATTCCGCGAAGTTTTGAAAAGTCTTCATCAAAATCTACAACAAAAACAAATTCTATTCCAAGCTGTTCAAAAAGCTTAAGACGCTGACGCAAAGAAGAAATATCGCCTGCATAGTCCGAAGAATGTTTTATTGCCGGAAGAGGTCTTTTAAAAGTAATAAGTCCCGGGACAAGAGAATGCTCCCGGGCTTTTTGTACCAGATTGTTCAAAAGAAAACGATGACCTAAATGAAGTCCATCAAAACTACCAACAGAAATTGCGGTGCCTTTTGAAAATAAATCGGTCTTAGAGAAAACCTTAAGATCCTTCCAATCGTAGATAATCATATCCTACATATTGTACTAGAAGAAAATCAGGTTTGGCAAGGTAAAAGCAGCTCCTACCTTACAAAATGGTGTACCTCCAAGCCTGTCTACCTGCTGATAGCCGCCTTCTACTGTCATACATAAGAAGCTTGCTAAAGGAAAATCAATTCCACCTGCTGCTTTCCATGTAAAAAGACTTTCTTCTTTTCTGGTATTAACATCTATGAGCTCATCACCAAATACTATACCTACACCACCAAGAATATAAATATTTGGAGCCTCTCCACTCACTGGAAGCCTCAAGTTTAGTCCCATGTCAAACAACCAGAAGCTTGCTTCTCCGGTATAACAATAGTAATCATCAAATCTTTTTGGAACTGTTATCATACCAAAATCTATCTGACTGAACATATATGAAGTAAAAGGTAAAGAACCATAAACTTCCATAACAGCGCCACGACCGTCAAAAATATCTTTTCCGGTTAAGAATGCCTCGTCAAGGTTAAGACCAACGTTAATTCCAAAGTTGCAGCGGGCACCTCCCCCGTTCTTCTGATCAAAAACCTTATCAACCTTACCGCTCTTAGAAGTTCTTTTTTTTGCATCCTTGCCGGTTTTAATACTTTCACTCTTAACAATACCGGTATTAAGTCTTATAGAATCTTCAGTGTCTTTTGAAACTGTATTACTTGAAAAGTTCCTGTAATAAGAAATATCGATTTCTGGAGAAACAGAGAACTTATAAGAAGATTTTGCAGGCTGAATTTTTTGAATTACACGGCCAGAAACTGTATCAATAAAACGGAATTCATACAAAGTCATCTTATACATAGAAGGATAATAATCTGACATTGCTTCTACAGAGTAATCAATCTCAAGAAGAATTGCCGGAACATTACGACGGAACATATAGTCATAAAGATCTACTGTATCAAGATAGTCATTCCATGCACCTGAAGATGCAGATGCCGGAGTAACAGGTGCCTTTCCCGAAATATTCTGATATCCGATATTTGCCTTCTGACCAAAAATCTTTACATTATTAATATAAAGAGAAACTGTTGTATCCCATTCATAAAGGTCGCCGGCATAATTTCCTATATAAAGAATGCGGTTATCTTCTACAGAAGACATTGTTCTGCGCTGGCTGAGTTTTTTCTGGTCATTCAAAATATCATTATATAAAGCTGTTTCCTGCGCTCTTGTTTTGCTTTCAAGCTTTTCAATATCAGAAAGAGCCTTTGATTCAATTTCTCTACGAATCTGAAGCTTCTGTTCATCACGCATCTGTTTTACGCCGGGAAGAATATTTCCATTAGAATCGGTTTCTCCATTGCGCAGAGGCTCTTCATCTATTGCAATACATCTTGCCTTGTAATCCTCATTTGCATTCTGTTTTACAATTTTTTCCTGTTCCAATACTGTATTGTGAATATCAACAAGTGCCTGTTTTTTGGCTTCAAGAATTGCAATCTGATTATCTATAGTAAGATTATCGATTTTTTGCTTACGAACAACTTCTGCCTGCTGTTGAGCTTTTGCTGCTGCCTGTTCAATTCTTTCACGCTGACTTGCAGTTCTGCTTTTCTGCTGTTCCTGATCTTCAAGAAGTCTCTGCTGCTGTAAACGAAGACGTTCAAGTCGTTCTTCGGCAATCTGCTTCTGCTGTTCTGCAAGAGCCTTTTCGGCTTCGAGTTTTGCCCTCTTTGTTTCTGCATCCAGATCTGTACTCAAAGAAACTGACTGAATCTGTTTTTCAATATCCTTCTGCTTTTGTTCGTATTTAGAAACTTCTTCCTGTGTCATTTTTATCTGAGTATTATCATCAAGCTCCTGTTCCTTTAAAAGAACATACTGATCCAGGGCAGAAAGCTTTACGCCTAGATCTGAGCAAAGCTTTACAAAAACCTTATTTACAGAAGAACCTGCTCCATCAAACAGAATTACAGGTTCTGCAACACTGTCAGTTGTAACAGAAGAAAGTCTTATTCCGGTAGTAAGATTTGTGATATTTACAGAAAGAATATATCGTCCGCCTGCCTTTGTGATTGTAGTAAATACTCCAAGTTCGGCAGAAACAAGCTTTCCAAGCTCTATACTGGTATTCTGATCATAAGAATATTTTTCTGCTTTTTTTTGCAGATCTTTGATTGCCTCTTCGTTATGAACATCAACAAGCTGGTAAGAAGTGTAATCATTAAAGTTAGCTTCAAGACGTCTGCGTACCGAAGATGGAATCCAGTTCATTTCATCTTCATTAAGCCCTTCGGCTGCTGTATCAAAAACAGCGAGACGCTTTTCTGCGGCAAAAAGTCCTGTACTAAGTAAACAAATAATTGCTAATAGTAAAATCTTCTTCATAATCACTCACTCAATCCTATTGTTGATTTAAAATCTGAAGGCAAATCTTTTTCTAAAAGAGCTGCAAGTGAATCACAGGCTGCTTTTTTGGCCTTTGATTCATTATACGACAGAATCTTATCTAATTTATTTTCGTAAACATATATTGCATTGTTTGCGGAGCTTATATTAACCTTAATAGAAGGATAATAAACTATTAAATCGTCTTGCACAATCTCATTGTAGTTTACGGTTGATTCTACAATGTAACGTGCTTTGGCATTATCTGTAGAAACTGCAAAACCCATCTGCGAAAAGATTTTTGTTACAGAAGAAGAGAGTGTACCACCAAAATCGTTATTGGTTTTTACAAGCATTGTACAGTTATTCTTTTCTTTTTGTACCATACCGGGAATAGAAGCTATGATTGCCCTATCCTTTCCAAATGCATTGTCGGTAAGTGGCTTTGAAAACATATAAGCTCTGTAAAGACAGCTGAGAAAATCTTCTGAAGCTGCTTGAGCCTGTGTAAAGGTTTTAATTCTTTCTAAAGGTTCTGTCTGTTCTTCTGCAAGCTTATATATGCTGTAAAAATGATTCTTTTCGTCACGTACAAGCGGTTCATACTGATTCCATGCATTTTTTCTATTAATAAATGCACAGCAATACCATTGTTTTTCGCGTTCAAGATAATATGGTTCAGCTGTTTCCAGTGCAAAAAGATCAAGATCTGTACTGGTTACTACCGTAGAGTTTAAGGTTCTCTGAATTCTGGCTTTTTCTTCATCAGAAGAGCTTACGGTAACAGTTTCGCCTTCTACAAGGGATTTTACGTTTGTATTAAAATAAGAAGCAAGTTGTGCTATTGCGTTATTACGAGATTCATTTGCCGAAACCCCGGTTCCAAGCTGAGCAAGGTATTCTGAATCAGGAAAAGCACCCTTTTTGTCAGTAATCCACTGTGGTTCAGGGATATTGTTTTTTGGTGTCGAACTACATGAAATTATTATAGAAGAAAGTAAAAAAAGAATGAGAAATATATTAAAAATGCTTAAATTTTTATTTTTTTGTAGTATCATATACATATTAAATGATTTTAATTAAAGAAGGATACAGAAAAATATAAAATTTTATTAAAAAATCTTAGCTGGTGGGACGCAGGCGAAAGAAATTAAGGGGGCCCACGCTCCTTTTGCGTGGGGGATTCCTTAATTTTTTCGCCGTAGCGAGGGGCCCGCCAGATAAGATTTTTCATTAAATTTATATTTTTCTTGACATTCTTCTTTAATAGAAATAAAATTATTAAGTATTATTAAATATTTGTACTGTGGAGGTACTTTTATGGCAGCAAAAAAAGAATTAGACTGGGGCAAATTGCCTTTTGGTTACATGGAAACTTCAAAAAGTTTTGTTTCAAACTTTAAAAAAGGAAAATGGGATGCTGGAAAGCTTACTACTGACCACACTGTAACAATCAGTGAATGTGCAGGCGTTCTTCAGTATGCACAGACATGTTTTGAAGGACTTAAAGCATATAGAACAGAACATGGTGACATTGTTACTTTCCGTCCTGATTTGAACGCAGAACGCATGGAAAATTCCTGCAAGCGTCTTGAAATGCCTGTATTCCCTAAAGATAGATTTATTGAAGCTGTTCTTAAAACAATTAAAGCAAATAAGGAATGGGTTCCTCCATATGGAAGCGGTGCTACCCTTTATATCCGTCCATATATGTTTGGTTCAAACGCTGTAATTGGTGTAAAACCTGCTGATGAATATCAGTTCCGTATTCTTGTTACTCCAGTTGGACCATATTTCAAAGGCGGAATCAAACCAATTAAGGTTCGTTTAAGCGATATGGACCGTGCAGCCCCTCATGGGACTGGAGATATCAAAGCCGGTTTGAACTATGCCATGAGCCTTCACAATATTGTTGATGCACACAAATGCGGCTATGCAGAAAACATGTATCTTGATCCTGCAACTCACACATATCTTGAAGAAACAGGTGGAGCAAACATCATCTTTATTACAAAGGATGGAAAGCTTGTAACTCCTAAATCTGATTCTATTCTTCCTTCTATTACTCGCCGTTCTCTTTTGATTGTTGCAAAAAAATATCTTAAAATGGAAGTTGAAGAGCGCAAGATCAACAAAAATGAACTTGGCAAGTTTGTAGAATGCGGTCTTTGCGGTACTGCAGCAGTTATTTCTCCAGTTGGCCAGATTGATGACCACGGAAAGAGCATTATTTATAATGGCGGCAAGCAGGAAATGGGTCCAAAGTTAAAGGAAATCTACGATACTTTGACTGGAATTCAGATGGGACGCATTCCAGCACCTGAGGGATGGATTTACACGATATAATCGCGCAGCGATTACATCGTGTAAAAAAGAGTTAGTCAAGGCTTTAAGCCGAGCGAAGCGAGCGTGCCTTGACGAACTCTTATAATAGATCCAATTAAACAAAAAAGGCACGTTCTTAAGCTGAACGCGCCTTTTTTTATTGATTATCAAAACATATGTTTATTTAGCATCAACTTCTTCAGCTGCCCCACCCCGTGGCTTTGGATTTGGATTTGTTCCTTTTCTCAGGAATGCATCTTTATAACCATATGCCTTAAAGCGGGCAAGAACTGTACCATATTCATCAAGGGTTACAGGTCCAACAAGAACCTGCTTTGTACCCTTTTCTGTTGGAACAATTGTAATCGGATACTTATTTCCATAAGTATTTACAATCTCAAGGATATTTTCATCATCACGTAATGTTGCAATCTGAATGTAGTAGCGTTCAGCTTCAAGTTCATTAAGGCTTTCTACTACAAACTTTTCATAACTTGTTTCATTTCCACTTGCAGAAGGCTTAACCACAACCGAAGCATTTACTGTAGTTTCTACAGGAACTGTTACTGTAGTTGTTGTTGTAACATTTGCAACAGGTTCATCAGATTCTACAGGAATATACTCTGGAGGATTCTCATCTGCCGGAACAAGTACAATTGCATCATAAGCTTCATCTTCCCAGTCAAGAACCTCAACTTCATCTGTATCTTCAGGAAGTTCTTCAATAACTTCATCTTCTACAAACTCATCTTCTGGAACCTCTTCTACTGCATCTTCTACCGGCTCTTCTTCAATTTCTTCTTCAGCTGGTTCTTCAACAGGTTCTTCAATAGCTTCTTCAACCTCTTCTTCTACAGGTTCTTCTTCGATTGGTTCCTCAACCGGTTCTTCAAGAGGTTCCTCATCAAAGAATTCTTCTTCCAAAGGTTCTTCTTCAATGATTTCTTCTTCTACAGGTTCTTCGCCTTCGAATTCTTCTGTTTCTTCTTCGAATAATGAATCATCCTGTGGTTCTTCTTCAACAGGAGCTTCTTCTTCAAGAACTTCCTCTTCAGCTTCTTCTTCTACAACTTCTTCTTCAGGGATTCCTTCAAGTTCATCATCTTCAAAGAATTCTTCATAAACAGGCTCCTCTTCTGGGATTTCTTCTTCAACAGCTTCCTCTTCCGGTTCTTCTTCTATAGGTTCTTCTACAGGTTCTTCTACAATCTCTTCAACCGGTTCTTCTACAGGAGTTTCTTCTATAGTTTCTTCTTCAAACTCTTCAAGTTCCTCAATACCTTCATCTTCAAATTCTTCGTACAAAGGTTCTTCTTCTACAGGTTCTTCTACTACAGGTTCTTCTACTGGCTCTTCAACAACCGGCTGCTGAACCGGAGGTTCTTCTACAGGAGCTTCTTCTTCAACAAAAGACTCTTCTGTAAAGCTTTCATCAGTTCCCGGAATGTATTCTGACTCGTTTACAGGCTCTTCATCATATTCAGGAAGATCTTCATCATCAAAATATTCATATTCTGTTACAGGTTCTGGTTCACTTTGTACCGGCTTAGAATAAATTTCTTCCTGTGGCTGGGCAGCAGGAACTGTTTCTGCTTCGCTTTGTTGTGCAATATCACCTGTAGGACTTACACCTGTCATTGGATCTTCACTCTCATCATAAACTTCTTCATAGGTGATTTCTGGTTCTTCTGCTACAGGTTCTGTATATGCCGGCTGACTGGCTGCAGATGAGTTTTGAGAAGCAATTACAGCAGAACCATAAACTCTTTCATCCTGATTTGATCTTTTTGTAATCTTAACAATATTGTTGGTGCTTCTGCTAATTCCAATAGCATCTGCGGCTTCTGGAGAAAGCATAATTGCAACACCTTCTGAAGGATCCAGAGCACCAATTACAAGAATATCTACGGTTGAATCACCTGTAATATTTGTTACACTAATAATATCACCGGGCAAATAACCTACTGTTTTGGCAAAAAGGCCTTCCGGGAAGACTCCTGGCTCAACTACAATTGCCCTTCCATCAAGAGAAGGACTAAATGAAGCCAGAATCATACATCCACCAAGAATTAATCCGACCTTTAATATATTTTTGAATAAGCTGGAGTTCTTAAGTCTGTTCATAATGCTATTTTTCATACCCTACCCATCCTTATGCCTTTTGTTTTTTCAAAAAATCTGATATTTCGGAAACCAGTTTTGAAGAGATTTTATGTAAACCCTTTTCATCGGTTGTTGGAACCGACCCCGTAATAGTACTTTCTTTAATAATATTTCCATTTGCCGTAGTGGCAATACTCCAGTCAATTTGATTTAAGGCGTTACCATAATAAATTGTTACCTGAATAAAGTAATCGGAAAAGCCATCAAGGGCATCTCCAAGGGCTTTATTATATAAAACCTTATCGTTTGATTCGGAATCTGAAACTACTGTTGGAGAGTTAGTAACAATATATCCAGTTTCGAACAAACCGCTTAAAAGCTCATCTTCTATTACAAGAGACTGTTCGGTAACATTGTCTGTTCTGTTATCGTGCTGAATAATCTGGAATGAAATTTGTTTTGCAAAACAAATATTTGCGCAAAGCAAAAGTCCGAGAATTAAAGTGATTTTCTTAGTTTTCCCCATAGGAACACCCCTCTATACTTTCTTTTCGGTGAAAAAATGTATTGAGTTTAGGAAAAAAAATAATTTATAGAAGAATGTTCTGAGGGGGTTTGCGTTTGAAATATTACAAATTCTGTGGTAAAATTATTAAGGGATTGGGAAATGGATAAACGTATTTACATAATTGGCGCTGGATTTGCCGGACAGACTATTGCCGACGACATTAAGCGCAAAAAGATTTTTGGAAAAGTAAACGCATTCTTAGATGATGATAAAAAACTGATTGGAACTACAATTGACGGCGTTCCGGTTCTTGGACCTATCAGTAGTGTAACATCTATCCTTTCTAATTCTGATCTTGACGAAGCAATAATTGCAATTCCTTCTGCCCCAACCGAACGAATCCGCGAGATTTACGAAACTCTTACAGAAAACGGCTTTAATCACATAAAAATTTTGCCTGGAATAAGTCAAGTAATAGAAGGAA
The DNA here is from genome assembly GCA_024681195.1 of Treponema sp. Taxonomy (GTDB): domain Bacteria; phylum Spirochaetota; class Spirochaetia; order Treponematales; family Treponemataceae; genus Treponema_D. Next base: position 36,966 of record JAILBH010000100.1, on the reverse strand, counting down.
CTGCTCACCTTGTTCAAACGCGCGAAATTGATCCGCTTGATATTCTTGGACGAACTCCTGTAACAATTTCTCTTAAAGAAAGTCTTGGCTACCTTAGAGGCAAGCGTGTATTTATTACAGGAGCAGGCGGTTCAATTGGTTCAGAGCTTGCAAGACAGCTTTTAAGCGGTGGAGCTGAACGTCTTTATCTTTTTGGACATGGTGAAAATTCAATCTGTCAGATTTACAGGGAACTCAGACTTTTGCAGTCAGAAGGCGTTGGCGAAAAAGCTACAATAGTTCCTATTATTGGTGACATGCGCGACCGTGAATATGTAGACTATATTATTAAACAAACCCGCTGTAATGTAATTTTCCATTGTGCAGCTTATAAGCATGTTCCAATGATGGAAGAAAATCAGGTTGCAGCTATTGAAAACAATGTATTTGGTACAAAAAATCTTCTGGATGCAGCACTCAATCATAAAGTAGACCGTTTTGTTTTGATTTCGACAGATAAAGCAGTTGCACCAGTAAGTGTCTATGGTGTTTCTAAAATGCTTTGTGAAAAACTTGTCCTGGATGCAGCAAAAAATGCCAGCGACAAACAGGCATTTATGTTTGTACGTTTTGGAAATGTTTTAGGAAGTCGTGGCTCCATTCTTCCATTATTCCAGAATCAGATTAAAACAGGAGGCCCTATTACTGTTACTGACGAAAATATGGTCCGCTATTTTATGACAATTCCGGAAGCCTGTTCCCTTGTTCTTCAAACCGGTGGCGTTGGTCAAAACGGAAAATCATATCTGCTTGATATGGGAGAGCCTGTAAAAATTCTTGACCTTGCAAAACAGATTATTAAATTCAGCGGGCTTGAACCTTACAAGGATATTGATATTAAAATTGTTGGGGCACGCAAAGGAGAACGTCTTGTTGAACCTCTTTGGCTCAAGGATGAAAATCCATCTCCTACAAAATATAAAAAACTTTTGCAGCTGGATAACAAAGAATATACCAGCCAGAGACTTAAGGAGCTTTTAGATGCTCTAAAACCAATCTGTTTTTATACTAAAGAAAAACAGCAGGATTTTCGTAATAAAGAAAAACTTGTTAAACTTTTGTGTGATGACTGCGAAAGCCTGCGCAATTTCTATGAAGAAATTAAAGACGACGGACAAAAAAGAACAGATTTATTATAGAAGAAAAGAAGGCATATATGGCAGAAATAAAAGTACCTTTTCACAGGGCAGCAATTACAAAAGATGAAGAAAACGCAGTGCTTGATGTACTTCGTTCCGGCTGGCTTACAACCGGTCATTATGCCCTTGAGTTTGAAAAAAAATTCAGCGCTGCTGTAAGCGGTTATGATGAAAAAAAAGGACGTGCTCCTGTAATAAGTCTTGCAGTTAATTCAAATACAAGCGGTATGATTCTTGCAATGGAAGCCTGCGGAGTTAAAGAAGGAACTGCTGTAATTACAACTCCTTACACTTTTGTTTCTACAGCAGCCTGTGCGCGCCATCTGAATGCAGATGTGTTTTTTGCAGATATAGAAAAGGATACCTACAGCATAGACGTAGACAAAATTGAAGAGCTTCTTAAAAAAGATACTGAGGGACGCATTCGCGCAATTGTTCCTGTTCATATTGCGGGAAACATCTGCAACATGAAGCGCATAATGGAGCTTGCAAAAAAGTATTCTACACCACAAAAGAAAATCTATGTTATAGAAGATGCAGCTCATTCCTTCCCTTCCCCAACAAGCTTGGGTTATGCAGGGACTATCGGAGATGCCGGAGTTTTTTCTTTTTATGTAACAAAAACAATAACAACTGCAGAAGGCGGAATGGTTTGTACAAGAGATCCTGAGCTTGCAAAACGAATGACAGTAATGCGTATGCACGGAATGGATAGAACAACCTGGGACCGCTATACTTCTCCACGAGCAAGCTGGGAATATGACATTATTGCACCCGGCTATAAATTTAATCTGCCCGATGTTCTTGCTGCTATTGGCTGCTGCCAGGTAGACCGTGCTCAGCTTTTTTATGAACAGCGAAAACGAATTGTAGAAAAATATAACAAGGCTTTTGGTGAGCTTGATTTTATTAAGCTGCCGCCTGATGGAGAAGGAAACGCCTGGCATCTATATCTTATGCGTATTGTGCCTGAAAAGCTTAAAATTACACGCGAAGAATTTGCAAAAAAAATGCAGGAAGCAGGACTTGGAATTTCTGTTCATTTTATACCAATTTTTCACTTTACTTACTGGAAGGAGCTTTATCCGGATTTTACTGCACAGAATTTTCCTAATGCAGAAAAACAGTATTGCACTACAATTTCCATTCCACTGTTTCCGGATATGACAGATGAACAGGCCCAGCTTGTTATTGATACAGTAATAAAAATAGGAAAAGAAAACCATGCCTGAAAAATCTACTGCAGTAAAACACAGGAAACGTTCTCTTGAAGCAACAGGCTTTTACAGCGATGCAAACCGCGACGGCATGCTTTACGCAGTTTTAGTAAGAAGCCCTGCTGCAGCTGGTAAACTTAAGAACGTTACAATACCTCAATTGCCGGAAGGATATTTTCTTTTTACCGCAAGTGATGTTCCAGGCAGTAAAAAAATAAACATCAACGGCGAACAATGGAAAATATTTGGCTACGATAATATCATGTACCGGGGAGAACCTCTTGGTATTCTTTGCGGTCCGGATGAAAATAAGGTCCTTGAGCTTTTGGAAGAGGTTTCTGTTAACTTTGATATTGAGTCGCTTGAGACTGCGCTTCAAAAAGCAATGAAGCACCAGAAAGGACCTGTTGTAAAGTTTTCTAAGAAAGAGGCAGAGCTTTCTTCTTTTGTAAATGAACTGAACGATCTTCCTTCGCTGGATACTGTTCTTGATAACAGGCGAATTGAACAAAACAAAGAAGAGGTGCTGGCTTTTAGAGAAATTAAAACAGGCGTCTTCTTAGGAAAAGGCGCTGCTCAGGCAGACAAAAAATTATTTGGAAACAAAAAATTCATAACTACTCAAGAAACCTGGGAAATGAAGCTTATTCCTCCGCTTTGGAAAGAAACCTGCGGTTCATTCTGCTGGAAAGAAGGAAAAAATCTTCACATATCTGCACCTACAAGATGGACAATGCATCTTATGCAGACTGTTGCAGATGAACTTTCAATTCCTATTGATGATATAATCGTTCATAAAACAAAAACTTCCGGTGTCTTTTCTAAAGGATTATGGAGAACCTCTGTGCTTGCAGCTCAGGTCGCTCTTGCTTCTTTTAAAACCTCAAAACCTGTAAAACTCATTTTAACCCAGCAGGAACAAGACTCTTATATGGCACCGGGTGTTAAGACAAAAGTTGAATATAAGACTGCTGTTTCTGAAAAGGGAGAAATTAACGGAATATATGCAAATATTGATGTAGATGTTGGCTGCTTTAATCCTTTTGCAAAAGAGATTGCAGACAGACTTTCTATTGTTGCCTGCAATTATTATAAACCACATAACGTTCATATCATCACAACAATTCATACTTCCAAAAATCCCCCTACTTCAATCTGTATAAAGGGAATTGATTCTCAGATATTTTTTGCAATAGAAAATCACATTCAAAAAATTACTGCTCAGGCAAACATGCTGCCGGAAGAAATAAGAATGCAGAATCTTAATGTAAAGAAAAATGATTATCCATTCTTATTTGAAAGCCAGAATGCATTACAGACTTTAAACAAGGCTGTAAGCATAAGCGATTTTAACCGCAAATATACTTCATTCAGTATGGATGCTTTAGACAGAGTTCAGGAAAACAGCAATCCTTTTTTTGCACTTCCTTTGCGCGGAATTGGAATTGCAACAGCCTTTAATGTTTCTGATTATTACGGCTCCACAAGCTTTCCTTATGAAGATAAAATAGAAGTTACTCTTCAGACAAATGACCATGTAATAATTCATACAATCAATCCTTCGCAGGGTGTTCAGGACATCTGGAAAAAAACTGTTTCTGAAATTCTTGAAATAAAACCTGAATATGTTACCATTGATTCTGAATTTGATATTTCTGAACTTCCTGGTCAGCCGGAAGACACTTACAATACAATCAGTTCTTTGAACGAGCTTATAAAAAAGGCTTGCGCAGACATTCAGAAGAAACGCTTTCATCAGCCGCTTCCTATTACCGTTAAAAAATCTACCGCAGCAAACATAAAGAAAAACTGGGACATAGAAAAGTTCTGCGGAAATCCTTTTGGCACAACCTCATATGCAACTGCTGTTGTTGAAGTTGAGCTTGATACTTACACCTACAATGAACGAATTAAAGGAATTTGGATTGTAATTGACTGCGGAGAACTTTTTGATAAGACGGCAGCTCTTAAAGCAATAAGGCTTGAGATACAACAGGAGCTTGAAATGCTGGTTGAAGAAAAGTCCATTCCATGCGAAAACATTACGATTGATTTTATTCAGTCAAAAGATAAATCCGGTCAGATTGGGGAGCTTGTAAGAAACACTTTACCGGCAGCTTTTTCTTCTGCCCTTTCACTTGCTCTTGCTACACAGCTTACAAAATTACCTTGTACAGAAAAGCAGCTTTTTGAGCTTATAAAAAAACGTGAAACAAGAATAGAAAAACAAAATCAGGAAGAAACTGCTCAGGAAGTTAATGACAATACAGAAGCCAAAGCCCAAACTCAGGAGGAAGATAAATGAATGTTCCTATAATTTTGAATGGAAACAAAACAATTCTTGACGCTCCTGCTGACGAAACTTTGATGTCTGTTTTACGCAGAATCGGATGCTCAAGTGTAAAATGTGGTTGTAAACAGGGTTCCTGCGGTTCCTGTACAGTTTTGTTAAATGATAATCCTGTTGCTACCTGTAAAATTCCGCTTGGAATTATTCAGAATGACGATATTGTAACCCTGGAATATTTTGAACGCACAAAAGAATACTCAATTATTACAAAAGGCTTTGAACTTGCCGGAATTAAATTATGCGGACTTTGTAATTCAGGAAAAATTTTCTGCGCCTATCAGCTTTTAAAAATGAACAAGATTCCATCCCGTTCAGAAATCCGCGAACAGGTAAGAAGCCTTGCTCCTTGCTGTACAGATTTGAACACACTCATAAACGGAATTATGATTGCAATAGATATTCGTGATCATGGAGTTGAACGTGTTACAAAGAGACTGGAGAGAAATAAATGAAATCAATTTTATTTGCAAAAAACATTTCTGAATTATTCTTTCAGTTAAAAAGCAACAAAGAATTAACTGTTGTAGGCGGCTGCACCAGCATTGAAGATCTTCCGGATAAATCTATTTCTACACATGGAATTAAAGAATTAAATTATATTACCCGTCATGAACGTTTTCTTGAAATTGGAGCAGGTACAACACTTTCGCAAATTCTTGCAGTTGGACAAAATCACCTTCCTGCTGTTTTATACGAAGCAATCTTAAGTATTGCAAATCCAATTATAAGAAACATGGCAACAATTGGCGGAAATATTTGTATAGAAGAACACAACCATACTCTATTTGCACCACTGGTTGCGCTTGATACAAAGCTTGTATTTCAAAGTCCAACAGACACAAAACTTGATTCTCTTCAAAATCTTAAAAAGATTCCGGAAGGTTATATCTTAAAAAATCTAAGGATTCCACTGCTTTCTCCCGAGGTTTCTATTTTTAGAAGAATTGGTCCGGAGCATACAATCACACAACACTCTGCTTCTTTTGTTTTTCTTGGTGATACCGAAAAGAATTCGCTGGTTGATGTACGGCTTGCTTTTGCAGGTCCGTTTGTATTTAGAAGCAGGACTTTGGAAAATTCAATTATTGGTTACAGACTTCCTCTTACTAAAAAAGACATTGATGACATACAGAAAATGGTAGAAGAAGAATTTCAAAAAGCCGCAACTGACCAGATGATAAGTGATGTTGTACGCCAGCAGTTTTTAAATCTTACCCGTTATAGTTTTGAACAGTTAACTTAAATTTTTAGAAAAGGCTCCCCTGCGAATCTTTGGAATCGGCAGCGTGGGTTAATCCAAGATGTGTATATGCCTTATCTGTTACCATGCGGCCACGAGGAGTACGCTGAAGAAGTCCGCATTGAATCAGATACGGCTCGTAATAATCTTCAAGAGTATCCATACTTTCGCCAATCGAAATTGCAAGGGTTTCGGCACCAACAGGACCGCCGCCAAAATTTTGAATTATTGAACGAAGAATTTCTCTGTCATATTTTTCAAGACCAATTTCGTCAATTTCCAGACGACGTAATCCATCATCAACAATATTTACTGTAATAATCTGACTTCCCGAAACCTGTGCAAAATCCCTCATACGACGAAGAACACGATTTGCAACACGAGGGGTTCCACGACAGCATTGTGCAAGTAAAAGAGCCGCATCTTCTTCTATTCCAATTTCCAGAATGGAAGCAGAACGTTTAATTATGGAAGCAAGCTCCTTTTGTGTATAAAATTCAAAACGTGGAATAAAGCCAAAACGAGAACGAAGCGGTGAACTTACACTTCCGGCTTTTGTTGTAGCTCCAACAAGAGTAAAAGGAGGAATTGGAATTCGCACGGTTCTTGCTGCAGCCCCCTGACCAATAATCCAGTCGAGTTCAAAATCTTCCATTGCAATGTAAAGCATTTCTTCTATTGCGGGTTTTAGGCGGTGAATTTCATCAATAAAGAAAACTGTACGCGGGGTTATTGTAGAAAGAATTCCTGCAAGATCCTTTGGCTTATCTAAAGCTGGTGCAGAAGTTACTTTAAAATCAACTCCAAGCTCATGGGCGGTGATTTGTGCAAGTGTGGTTTTTCCAAGACCCGGAGGTCCAATAAGCAGCAGATGATCCAGAGGTTCTTCCCGGAGCTTTGCGGCTTCTATAAAGGTTGAAAGATTTTTCTTTACGCTTTCCTGTCCCAAAAAATCAGAAAGCATTGTAGGACGTAATTTATTATCCTGTTCATCAAATCTATCTTTTAAATCTGCACGTACAATAGCAGAAAAATCTTCATCACTCATATTTGTATTATAGCATATTTTTTATTAAAGTTATATCATTATCATAGAAAAAATAAGGAGGAATAACATGGCAAAGGCAGCAGTATTTTTTGCTGATGGATTTGAAGACATTGAAGCATTAAGTCCCGTAGATTATATGAGAAGAGCCGGAATTGAAGTAATAACGGTTGGTGTAAAAGGAACTCCATTTAATAAATCGATGATTGTAACAAGCTCTCACAAAGTTCCAGTTATTACAGACATGAGTTTTTATGACTTTTTAAAAGAATATGCAGATGAACTTCCGGACTGTGTTGTTTGTCCCGGAGGTGGGCTTGGAGCCCAGAATCTTTCCGAAAACGCAGAGCTTCTTGCTTACCTGGAAAAATGCAGTAATAACGGAAAGCTTGTAGCAGCACTTTGCGCTTCTCCTGCTGTTGTATTAGGAAAAACTAACATCTTAAAAGATAAAAACTGGACCTGCTATCCTGGAATGCAGGATAATGCCAAGGTGGAATATCAGAATAAATATTCAGATCAGGTATTTATTACTGATGGAAAACTTGTAACAGGCCGAGGACCCGGAGCCAGTGAACAGTTTGCAATGGAGCTTGTAAGAATTCTTGCCGGACAGGAAACCTGGCAGAAAATCCATGACGGTTCCTGCCAGCGTTAGAATTAATAAGTTACAAGGTTATCTGTATTAAGGGTTGCAGTTTCGGCATCTTCCATTTGAACTTTGAAGGTATGTTCTGCAACCTGACTTACAGCATCCTTTCCGCCTATTTTTTGCATTGCTTCTACAGTCCAGGTATATTCATCATTATCTGCAATATAACTAAGATTATTTGAAGTCAATGTAAATCTATTTGCTGTAATTGTTCTTTCAAAAACAACATCTCCCTTAGAGTTCTTAATTATAAATTTATAATCTCTTGCGTTTTCAACTTTCTGCCAGGTAAATTCGATTCTAGGATTTAGTGTAACAAAATCAGCTTCGGTATAAACTTTTGAGTTTGCAGGAGTATTCAAAACCGGTTTAGATTTAGTAAAGCTTTCAAATGCCTCTTCATCTAAAGCAAGAGCCTGAAGTCTCAAAGCTTCTTCTTCAGCTTTACGCTCTTCTTCCAAACGAGCTTCTTCTGCAGCGCGGGCTTCTTCTGCAGCGCGGGCTTCTTCGGCCTTTCTTGCCTCTTCTGCAAGACGTGCTTCTTCTGCTTTTCTTGCTTCCTCAGCTTTACGGGCTTCTTCTGCTTTTCTAGCCTCTTCTGCCTTACGTGCTGCCTCTGCTTTTCTTGCTTCTTCGGCTTTGCGGGCTGCTTCTGCCTTTCTTGCTTCTTCGGCTTTGCGGGCTGCTTCTGCCTTACGTGCTTCTTCTGCTTTTCTTGCTGCTTCTGCCTTACGTGCTTCTTCTGCTTTTCTTGTCTCTTCTGCAAGACGTGCTTCTTCTGCAAGCCTTGCCTCTTCATCAGCCTTTCCTGAATGAAGATCTTTTATATTGTCAATTGTATTTTCCTGATCATCCTGAGCAGCTTCCTGCTCTACCACTGTTTCTTTAATAGTTTCCTGAGCGTTATTCTTTTCTGTCTGAGTCTCTTCAACTGCCTTATTAATTTCATCTGTATACTCTTTACCATAAGCTACAGTAAGTGCATTTTTAAGATTCTTTTCTACAGGATTGTGTACCAGAAGCTTTCCGGTAGGATAATCAACATTTGAAGAATAATTTTGATTTGCAGGTAAAGCCCGCCAGTAAATTACATCATCAGGATTTGCAAATCCCAGAACAAGTGAGGCTTTTTTATCTGCAGAATCAAGGAGAACTGTATCTATAATTTTAGAGAAGTTTGAATTGTAAGAGAATTCAACTTTTATTCTAGAGATATCTGTCCAATAGAATGGAACAGGATCCTTTGTATCTTTATTTTGTGTAATAGAATATGAAGATGGAGGAACAAGAACACTGAATGATGCAGAAGCTTTTGCAGGTGTTGTACTTGTCTGCTCCTTTGCTGCAGGTTTTGTTTCATTTACAGGCTCAACTTCTTTGCCGGTAATTTTGGCTGTGACATTAGATGCGACCTTCTTTGTGTTATCAACAGTCTTCTTTGCTACAGACTTTACAACATCCGGAATAATAGCATCATCAGCTTTAGCAGCAGCTTGTTCCGGAACAACTTTAACAGTACGAACTTCTCCGGCACCAATTTCGACAGCAGCAGCCGGCTCTTCTCCCTTCTTTACTTCTGCCTTCTTTTCTAAAACCTTACCGTTAGAAACAAAGATTGTTGCAGTCTGTTTTCCATCTGCTTCGCGCTGTGTTGCCATACTGAATACTGCAGAAGTATTTTTTTCAAGAACATAAATATTTTCACCAACCTGAATTGAAAGGTCTTGTGTACGCGAACCCGAATTAAGAGAAACAGAACCACTTATAAAATGAAGCAAATTGTCATCGCCAACTCTCATCATTGAATTGGCATGAATTTCGGCAGAACCTGTATTAATCTGACCTTCATCTGAATCGTAAATAACTCTTGAAACATTTCCTTCTGAATCATTTACTGAATAATTCTTTTCCTTAAAAAATAACTGAGCCTCCGACATATCCTCTGTAAGAATATAGTCGCCCTTGTAAATAGTACTTTGAAGCTTTAAATATTCCCAAACATTTTCATGTTCAAGTCTGCGTCTAGGAGATTTTTTCTTAAAAGTAATTGTTCCAACAGGAATATCTGCATCGGTCGCAAGGGATTTGTATATCAGATTTCTAAAGCAATACAAAGCACCTGCAATACCAGCGAGACAAATTACAACTGTCAGAAAATCAACAAATCTATGCTTTCGCCTATTTGCCGATCTTATACTTCTTTTCTTCTTCATCAGTATTTACCTTATCAAGTTCAGGCTCATCCCAACCAAGGAATTCTCTAAGCTTATGAATATCCTTAGGTCCTTTTACTCCCTTTGCATTAACTACAGCATACATTTTAATTGGATCTGTTTTACCCTTTACATGTACACCAGGCATTTCTTCTACAACAATTTTATCTTTTACAAGAAGATAGGTATTTTCTGTAATAAGAATATCTGTTGCAAAAGGCTTGTTTAAAGCTTCGGTACGGCTGGCAAGGTTTACAGTATCACCAATTACAGTATAGTTCATGTGATCTTCAGAACCAATCTGACCGGCTACAATAGGACCACTGTTTATACCACATCCAATCTTAATTGGATTGCGTCCGTGCTTAATTTGATTTTCATTAAAATGATAGAGTGCAATACGCATCATAAGTGCAGCTTTGATTGCAGCCCAGGCATCTTCTTCGGGAGAACCGTTTGTTGTAGCAGCCCCCCAAACAGCCATTACAGCATCACCAATAAATTTATCAACAATACCATTTGTCTTGTTTACACAATCTACCATGCGTGTAAAATAATCATTTAAGAATTCTACAACCTGAGGAGCTGTCATTTTTTCGGACATTGCTGTAAAGGAACGGATATCGCTAAAGAATACGGTTGCATTTTTATCTTCACCACCAAGAGTTAATTGACCGTTTGCAGCTTTTTCGGCAATATCCTTGTTTACGAATTTTGTAAAGGTTGTCATAAGTCGGTTTCGTTCTGCAAGTCCACCAGACATATTTATAAATCGATCAGTAAGATAACCGATTTCGTCTTTGGTTTTTGGTCTAAGATGAATATCATAATTTCCTTTATCAATACTGTTAGTTGCAGCTACCAGATCTTCAATAGGATTTGTAAGGGAACGGCTAAAGAACCTGATTATCATAATTGCAAGGAAAAAGACGGCAACAGAAATTGCAATAATTCTTAATGCAGTAAGATTGATTGCTTTAAGGATAGAAGATTCAGAAGCAAGTGTAATTGCAGAACAGGTATCTTCGAGGAAGTTAGAACGGATGTAAATCCAGTTTTCATTATTACTGTCTTTAAAAATGTATTCATTTCCTGAGCTTGAATTGAGGACTTCTTTTACAACATCAAAGGATGGAACAAGTCCCGCATCAAGCACAGCCTTGCTGTTTTCATAAATCAAAGGTTCCCCGTATTGGTTCACAATATAGGTTGCATTTGAATTTTTAAAACATGATTCTTTAAGAGCTTCAACATCAAAACAAACACAAACTACTGTATTATTATATGGAAACAAGGTTGCAAGAATATAATCGCGGTTAAAAGTAGTTTTTAAATCTTTAATTATATAATTGCCGCCAATAACCGAATAACGAATTCCAGCATTTTCTTTTAACCAGTCTTCAAAAATCTTTTGACCGGATGGATATGAAGATTTAAAATCTGGAGAAGCCTGATAACCAAACTCACTGCTATAAAGAAAAAGGATATCCGGATTTGAATTAAACAGCTCTTTATAAAAATATGCGGCTTCTTCTTCAAAGTGATTATCATCTTTTATAAAATAAAGAATATTGTAAAAGTTATTTGTAGTAATCTGTATATTACTGAACTGAGTCTGAACAGAGTTTGCAGTAGTTTCATTTAAAGAAATTGTATTTGCTTTTGCATTTACGCGTTCATCATTTGCGAACAGAATATATACAAGCGCAACGGTAATTCCTAAAACAAGAATTACAAGAAAAGAGAAAATTGATCCAAGCTTTACTCCAATCGGATGACGAACCTTAATTCTTTTTTTCTTAAGCTTTTTCTTTTCTAATTTTTCAGTTTTGTCTTTCATTTTATGCTCACCTCAAAATCAAAGAATGAAACATCGTTATTTTCACCCTTGCACATTGGTACAATGCAACACATTTTAATTTTATCCTTATCAAATTGCTTAACACTTGAATAAGGATACTTCTTAAGTTTTTTATATGGAATTTCTACAGTAGTAAGTTTGTCTGCTTCGGTTTTAAACCTGTAGTAGAAATAACCACCCTCTTCTGTAGTAATTACAAAATCAAATTTATTTCCGTCACCCTGAACTTTAAATGAAATCATATCGCCATTCTTAAGATAATCAACAACCTGTTCTGGTGATTCATTATTTATCCAGGTATAGAGTTCTGTTCTAAGCCAGCTTGGTGCATAACCTTTGAGATTAATTCCAAGCTCATAAGAATTATCTTTATAAATCGAAACATTATTTATTTTGAGCGGATCATAAGAAATCCAGTTGCGTGCATCTTCTAAAGGATTCTTATAATTTGCCTGGAAGACTTCTCCATCACTGTAAAGAATTGTTGCAGAACAGTTTTGGAGTCCAATAAGATTCCTTGGTTTTTCATCATCTTTATTCCAGTTAAGAACAATTATTTGTCCTCTTGTCCAGTTTTGGAATGCACCTTCCTGTACTTCTACAGTCCTTAATGGAAGTCTTATTGAAGCAATCTGAGTATCCTCAGCAAAGGCTCCGGACTTTATTACAAGTGGAGTCTCCTCATCAAACTGATTAAGGAAATTAACTTCATTAAGCTTTTTACAATTACGGAAGGCATTTTCTTCTACAGCTGCAACTGTACTGTCAATTGCAGCATAAGCAAGCTTATCGTAACCTTCAAAACCGCCGACAGTGTCTGACTCATAAAGGAATACTTCTGTAACATTAGAAGTTGGATCTATAAATGCAGTTCCATCAAGCGCCCCGTCTTTTGTTATGTTTGCATAACGTGTAAGAACTTTACGTTTAAACTTGTATGCTCTTATAGGGAATGTAAATCCAATAGAAACAGTATCTGTAAAATATTTTGAATCAAACAAGCCATGCAGCTCAAGAGTATATCGTACATCAATAAGTGTAAACAAATTCACTCCAGCTTGTGCACTCAAAAAGAGTTCTGATGGGTTATTAAACATTTGCAGAGCATTATTAAAATTAAAGGTTTTTCCCTCATATTGCGCAAGCTCTTCTCCAATACCAACTCCAAGGTAAGGAGAAAAATACATATTAGGAATACTAAAACGTAAACTTGTACTTATAAAATTATGTACACCTTCACCGTCATTCATCCATGTATAATTTCCGGAGAGTGATACAAATCCAAAATTCAAAAAGTCCAGTTCACCTGCTATGCGCCAGTTATTAAATTTTTGGGTTGTAAGCAGAAATCTGATATTTGAGAACAAAGGAGGCATTTTCTTTATCATTTGAATATCATTATCATAGAATTCAACTATACCGCCTTCGCGAGAGTCCTGCAAAAAATCTTCTTCTTTTCCTTCCGGACGGAAAAATATTTTATTTACCTGCTCAGAAGAAAGCTTATTCATTTTTAATGCAAGCCGGTTATCTATATTACAATAAACAACATCGCTGGAATTTTCATCTTCTATAAGAAGTGCATATTTTGCAATTGTCACATCATTTGGAGAAATGGTTCCAACCAGAGTCTTTTTGTTTGTATTCAGATTAAGGTTTATTCTATTGTTAGAGTTGAATAACTCATCATATTCAGAAACAAGAGTATAAGTTTTTCCGGCATTAAATTTTTCATCCGAAAGCTTTATATCAATTTTTTCGGTTCTCTTATTATATCTTGCCTTAACAAGCTTTACTTGTTTTGTATAATCGTGATCAAATGGACGTTTTACAAGACAGGAAATTCTGTCAGAAACTTTCCCGTTATTTTCTACAACTAAATTATAATAACCTGTTCTAAGCTCCCCTGTAAAAACATCAAAATAAATAATAACAGAAGAATCTTCTGCTTTCTGATATTCAGAAACCTCAATTGGAACTGTACTTCTTTCTATCTGAGATTCAAAAGGATAGGAATAAAAACCTCTGGAAGGCTCCAGATAAAACTTTAGGGAAGAAGAAAAATAAGTTCCTTTTAAAGAAAATCTATATGTACCGTCATAAGCATTAGTAATATTAAAGCTGTTGACCATATAGTGATTATCATATTCAAAACCACTTTGAGGGCTAAAGTGACTTTCTGAATTATCAAGAACAAGAATGCTCATTGCATCCTTATTTTTTTCTCCGGGATTTCTAACCTCAAGATCATAATAACCTGGCAGCAATTGTTTAGGATCATAAGAAAGCACAACAGAAAAATCCGAAGATTTACGTGCAAGAATTTTTAACTTCTGTTCTTTTCTCTGGCCATTATAACTTACAAAATCCTGAGCATTTTCTGGAGCACTTTCGCGGGGAATAAGATAAAATTCTGTCTTGGGAGAAAAAATATTTCGGCCTTTTATAAGGAGAGAATTCTCATTATAACCCTGGGCCGGGAATACAGTTCCAAGATCACTTACAACTGGAGAACCTGCCGCATTATTTTCAAAATACAAAACAGGTGCACCCCAGTCTTCATCTGTAAGGAATGAATGCTTATTAAGATACGGAACTGATTCTTCAAGAATATTAAATACAACCCAGTCGGTACTTTTTCCTTTTCGACCAAGAATATTATAGGTCGCAATGCTAACCCTGTATTCTCCGGTTGTAAAAAGCACCTCAAGGTTTGTTTCTTTTGTTCTTATCTGCTTATATTCAATCCACTCGCCAGTGGTTGAATCTTTTTTTTCAATGGTAACACCGTATTCTTTTGCTTTGGCAACAGGTTCCCATGAAAAAGTTTCAAGCTGTTCATTTACATCTTCTTCTACAACTACAACTGATTCTTCGTCAGCAAAAACTGGAAACAGAGAGAATATCAGAAAAATGCAAATAAACAGTCTTCTCATTCACTACTTATTTTTTTGGTGGTCTGGCAATTACCTTTTCGAGATTTGGTCTTTTTACCAGATCACCCTTCAGGCCTTCTTCACGAGCCTTGTTTACATAGTCAGGACTCTGGAAGCTGTACTTAAAGTTTGTGTGAACATCGTAAGTGCCCTTCATAAGAGCGTAAGCATCCTCTGTCATTACGAGCTCTTCATCTGTTGGAATTACGAAAATCTTTGTTGCAGAATCATCAGCATGAATAAAGGTTTCTGCGTTACCTGTGAATGACCATTCGTTGCGCTGTGCGTCAATCTTGATACCGTAGTTTTCAAGACCAGAACAAGCCTTAAAACGAGTGATTGGTCCACGTTCCCCTACTCCTGCTGTCCAAACAATTGCATCTACATGGCCAAGTTCTGCCATAAATGCACCAATGTATTTTTTAATACGGAGTGCTTCCATTTCAATAGAAAGCTGACAAAGCTTATCACCCTTAGCTGCGTCAATTTCGATATCACGGCGATCAGAATACTTTCCTGTAATACCAAGACAACCACACTGCTTGTTCAAAGCCTTATCCATTTCGTCAGCAGACATTCCGGTTTTGCGCATAATGTAGAAAGGAAGAGCCGGATCAAGGTCTCCGGAACGGGTACCCATTACAAGTCCTTCAAGAGGAGTAATACCCATTGTTGTATCATAACATACACCGTTCTTTACAGCACACATAGAAGAACCGTTTCCAATGTGACAGATGATAAGGTTGCAATCTTTAGGATCTTTTCCAAGGAGAACTGCAGCGCGCTTTGCTGTATAAAGGAAAGAAGTTCCGTGGAAACCGTAGCGGCGTGCTGCATATTTTTCGTACCATTCGCGTGGAATAGCATACTGGAAAGTTTCTTCCGGCATAGTCTGGTGCCATGCTGTATCCATAATTGCTGAATGTGGAACGTTTGGCATTACCTTCTGGGCAGCTTCAATACCCATGATATTTGCAGGCATATGAAGTGGTCCAAGATCAATTACTTCGCGGAATCCATCCAAAACTTCTGGAGTAATAAGAACAGACTTTGTAAACTTTTCGCCGCCATGAAGTACGCGGTGACCTACAGCTCCAATTTCGTCCATGCTATTAATTACACCAACTTCAGGATCAGTAATTTCCTTAATAATAAGTTCAATAGCTTCTTTGTGAGTTGGACAAGGGCTTTCGATTTCTGTTTTCTTTCCCTTTGCCTTGTGAGTAATGCAGCTTCCTTCAATACCGATGCGTTCTACAACACCGTTAGCCATTACTTCTTTGTTTTCCCAGTCATAAACCTGATACTTTGCAGATGATGAACCGCAGTTCAATGTCAAAATAACCATATTTTTCCTCTATATAATTAGTTATAAATTTTATCCCAAAATTATAATCATTTATACACTATTTTTCAATTCACTTTGCCATAACAACGTTTGGCGCAGTTGTAGACTCAATTTTTTTATACAAATATTTAAGCGGATGTATATCAAAAGCATTTTCTGACCAGCCGCCAACTGCATTTGAATCTATAATATTATAAATAACCGGATGAAAAACCGGAATTACCACACAATCATCAAGCAAAAGGGTTTCTGCCTGTCCCAAAAGCTTGTAGCGTTCTTCTTCTGTTTCCATTGCAGCCTTATCAAGAAGAGCATCAAAATCTTCATTCATCCAGCGGGAATCATTTAATGAAGATTTTCCTCTAAAAAGCTCAAGAAATGCCAGAGGATCTGCAAAGTCCCCGATCCAGGTGTACATAAAAATATCAGAATCAGAAGTTCTTACACCACTAAAGTATTCATAAGATTTTTTTGTTTTAATAACCAAAGATACGTTCAACTGATCAAGTGCATCACTAAGTGCTACAAGGGTATCATTTGGAAGACTGTTTTCAGGAATTTCAAGAGTTAATGTAAGCTTTTCATCTTCGCTGATATTATATTTTTCACGTGCAAGCTGCATCAGTTTTTTAGCTTCTCCAAGATCAGTATATGAATAACCGTCAATTTGAGGATAGCCGGACAAAGGATAAACAAAATTAGTTGCAGGAACATAATAATCCTTTCTAAGAATTTCCCATGGCATTGCTTCAAATAAAGCTACTCTAAATTCTTTATTTTTCCATATTGAAGAGCCCATTTTAAAGAACATAAAAGCGGTGGCAAATTCTGCATTTATTCTATAGGCTTTTTTATTTATAAGAAGACTTGTATCAAGGCTACCTGCAACCCAATCAACTATACCAGTGTTGTAATAAAATGCATTTTCGGCAGCATCATCACTCTGATAAAAGATGATTTGATCAAGCTGCACATTGTCCTTATCCCAGTAATAATCATTTTTTACCAGTTTATAATACCCGTCATCTATAGTTTGAAGCGTAAATGCTCCTGAATAAACATTTGGTTTATTGCTTACAATACAAAAAGCATGATGACACAAAACTTTTGGAAGATAATTTGCAGGTTTTATGAGATGTATCGAAAGAGAATCTTCAGAATTTGCATAAATTCCAACTTCTTCGGCAGCTACCTTCCCCATTCTATAATCTTCTGCGCCTACAATTACATCAAAAAGAGATGAATATGGTGCTTGAGGATTTGCAAGAAGCTTTAACCAGGACTCCCTTATACTCATTGCTGTAATTTTTTCGCCGTCACTAAAACAGGCTTTATCATTTATCTTAAAAGTCCAGCGTTTTTTGTCTCTTGAAATACGATAATCAACGGCAATTGCATATTTGGGATTTAGATTTACCGGATCATATGAAAAAAGTCCTTCATAAAGCCCCGAAAGTATTTGTGCATCACTAGAATAACTTGTAGTCTGCGGATTTAAATCATGCACATGATAAGGCTCTATAATAGAAAATACTTTTTGAGGATCCTGCTCCTGTCCAAAAGCAAAAGCGGTAAAAAAAAGGGTTGTTAAAATAAAAATCAGCTTTTTCATAGTATTATCAGTTTATTATTCCAAGCTTCCTCATCTGTTCAATTTCTTCTTTAGCCGCAGCGTATTCACCGCGTTTTTTATTTGAATTAATTATAGCATTTCTATAAGAAGAAAGGTCAATTTTAAGTCCTTTTACCTTTGGTCGCTGAAGAACTTCAACATGGCTCTTAAAATGGTCATCAAGCGCATTAATTGTGGTAAAAAACTTCTGATTTTCCTGAATCTGGCGGTTCAGAAAAATCAGAATATCATCTTCATTTGCAGAATTAATTTTGTTATACTCATTTCCTTTAGCTGCAATTCCTGAATAAATATGAGCAAGCTTATCAATTTTCTGCATAAATGTATTTACATCTATAGTCTGAGAGCTTTTTGCTCCGGTTTGAGGATCTGTTACAGCAATTACGCAGGAACGAGGCTTTTCTTTAATTCCAAGAGCCTTTTTGAGCGCTTCCATAAACTTTTTAAAGAAGGTCTTTTTAACAAAGAATAATAAATCAAAGTTATCAGAAAGCTTAACATATAACTGACCAAGAATAGGCCCCAGAACACCAAGAGAAAAAACAGCCGACATCAATAAATCACGTGGATTTACGGTTTTAGTTTCTTTTTTAGATTCCTGAACCTTAATCTGAAGCTTATCAAGCAGCGCAAGACGCAGACTTTCCTTATTAGGCCCCTGGTCTTCTGCTACAATTTCCTGAAGAAGGTCTGTATATACTACTTTTTTTCCTGTTGTCTTTACATAAAGCTTCTTAATTTCATTAATTTCAACATCTGGAGAAGAAAAAGCCTTTTCTTTATTAAACTCAGGATGTTCAAAAACATCTTTTCGAACATTTCCTTTGTACATTTCCTTCTGAAAATCGGCAAGCTCTTTTAAACAGCTGTCAATAATCTTAATGCACTTTCCGCACTTTTCCTGGCTGTCATTTATAAGACTGATTGTAACAGACGGAGCATTTGTTCTTGCTTTTGTAAGCGCTGTAGCAAGAGCTCTGGTATTTGATTTAGAACTATTGGAAGATAAGTTGTTCCAGTCAAAAACTCCAATAAACTCCAGAAGAATTTTGATTCTTGAAAGGTCAATATTTTCTACTGTAAAACGGAAATATGTACAGATAAAGTCGAGCATCATTTCGTAATCAGAGAAACGTTTACCAAGCACTATAGCGTCTTCGTTTTCTGTAAAAGAACTTGTCTCTATAGTTCCAATATCAGAAATACGGGTTTCCAGCTTGTATGGATCCGGATTAATAAGAGAACGCTTTACCAGTACCTCATTCAGATTTCTTACACAGGTATGAAGAAGTCTGAATTGTTCAAGCATGTATTGCAATCTTTCGGTGTTGAACCAGTTTTGCTTAGCCACAAGGGCTTCTTCCAACTGATTCGTAAAATTCATAATATCTTCCATATCTTATATTATCGACCGAAACCTTAAAATTCAGTACAATTAACATATGAACTACATATTGAACAATAATGACTATAAAAACAGGCTTTTAGATAGATTTTTACGTTACGTAAAGGTTTGGACCGAAAGTGACAGTGCTGCTGCAGATAATGGAGTTTTTCCATCAACTCAAAGACAATTTGATTTAGCACATATACTCCAGCAGGAACTTATTGAGCTTGGGCTCAAAGAAGTTCAGGTTACAAAAGACTGCTATGTATATGCGTATCTTCCGGCAAAGGGTGAACAATATAAGGATTCAAAACCCGTACTCCTACTTGCACATATGGACACAGTAGATGAAGTAAGCGGAAAAGATGTTAATCCGGTGCTTGAAAGTAAAACTCTGCCGGACGGAAGCAGTGATATTATCATTCATTCCGATGGCTCTACCCTTCTTGGCTCTGATGATAAGGCAGGAGTTTCTGCAATAATGTGTGCTTTAGATTATATTTGCCATATGGAAATTGAACATAGTCCTGTAGAAGTTCTTTTTTCTCCTGATGAAGAAACAGGACATGGAATGGACAGAGTTCCGCTTGAGCTTATAAAATCAAAAGCTGCTTACACAGTTGACGGTGGTGCCGAGGGTGAACTTGAAAGTGAATGCTTTAATGCCTGGGCAGCAACAGTTGAATTTACCGGAAAAGCTTGTCATACAGGGGACGCAAAAGCTAACGGAATGATAAACGCAAATCTTATGGCTTCAGAATTTGCCTCAATGCTTCCTTCAGACAAAAGGCCGGAAACAACAGAAAATTACGAAGACTTTATTGCACTTATGGAAACAAAGTCCAGTATAGAAAATGCTGTTTCTTCCTTGCTTTTACGAGCCTTTAATATAGAAGAAATTGAACAGCAGAAAAAGCTTCTGGAAGAGACTGCTCAAAAAATCCAGAAAAAATACGGTGGACAGGTAAAGGTAAACTTTAAGCAGCAGTATCTTAATATGAAAAGTGAACTTGATAAACATCCCGAAGTTGTTGAACGTCTTAAAAAAGCTTATGAAGCATCTGGTGTAAAAATCATACAAAAACCAATAAGAGGCGGAACAGACGGTTCAAGGCTTACCGAAATGGGAATCCCAACCCCAAACATATTTACCGGTGGCCACGAATTTCATTCACGTAATGAATGGGTTTCTCTTAACTCGATGTGTAAATGTTCCGATGTATTAATTAACTTATTGTCGATTAAATAATAATAGTGACAAGAGTATCTGTTTATGTGCTCGGAGTGAAAAATGGCTGAGGACAACATCATCCCCGTTGGCCGAAGACATTTTCCACGGGAGAGCACATCAAAAGATGTTCTTAAAATTATTTTTAATCATCGGAGCATTTAATGAAAGAATATGTAATTGAGGGTGGATATCCTATTCAGGGAACAGTTACTGCTAGTGGAAATAAAAACGCTGCGTTGCCTTGTATTGCGGCAACTCTTATGACCGAAGAACCGGTTATTCTTCATAACATACCTGAAATCCAGGATACCTGTGTAATGCTTGAGATTCTTAAATCTCTTGGTGCAAAGGTAGAAAAACTCAGCAAAAACAACTGGAAAATCCAGTGTGATAAAATAAAAACAACAGAACTTCCAAGTGAGCTTACAAAAAAAGTACGGGGTTCTATTGTATTTGCAGGACCTCTTCTTGCAAGTAAGGGAAAGTGCGAAATGACACCTCCTGGTGGTGATGTTATTGGCCGCCGCCGACTTGATACACATTTTCTTGCATTAAAAGCTCTTGGTGCAAATATTCATGTAAACGGTCGTTTTGAATTTTCTGCAACTAAGCTTGTAGGTGCAGATATCTTTCTGGATGAAGCTTCAGTTACAGCAACAGAAAACGCAGTTATGGCTGCAGCTCTTTCGGAAGGAGAAACAATTCTCCAAAACTGTGCAAGTGAACCTCATGTTCAGGACATTTGTAAAATGCTTGTTGCCATGGGTGCAAAAATAAGTGGAATTGGAAGTAATATCCTTCATATTACAGGTGTAAAAAAGCTTCATGGCTGTGAATTTACAATTGGACCTGATTATATCGAAATTGGATCTTATATCGGTATGGCAGCAGCCACTAAAGGAAAGATTACAATTAAAGGAATCCGTCCTGAAGAAATGCGTCCGCTTAAATACAGTTTTGCAAAGCTTGGAATAAGCTGGAGCATTGACGGCGATGAGCTTACAGTTCCAAACACACAGAATCTTAAAGTAAATGATGATATTGGAAACGCAATTCCAAAAATTGATGATATGCCATGGCCTGGCTTCCCGGCAGATCTTACTTCTATTATGACAGTAACTGCAACTCAGGTTGATGGAACCGTTTTGATTTTTGAAAAAATGTTCGAAAGCCGAATGTTCTTTGTTGATAAGCTTATTTCCATGGGTGCAAAGATTACTCTTTGTGATCCACACCGCGCTGTTGTATGTGGTCCGTGTATGCTCCATGGGGATCACCTGGTTTCTCCTGATATCCGTGCAGGTATGGCTATGGTTATTGCTGCAATGTGTGCACATGGAACCAGCCGCATAAGCAATGTTTACCAGATTGAACGCGGATACGAAAATCTTGTAGCAAGACTTAAGGAGCTTGGTGCACATATAGAGGTTGTTAATACGGAAGAATAAATGAGAGAGCTCGAAACAAAAGTCCGTGTTCCATTTTTATGGGGAAAGGCGGTCTTTAAAAAAACAAGATGGTCTCAGATAAATCTGATAGTTGGACCTAACGGTTCCGGAAAAACCATTCTTGCGCAGGAGCTCACAAAACAATTCGAAGCTGCAGGCGTAACCGTAAAGTATATAAGCGCAGAACGTGACGAAAGTATGGAAATTCTGCGTGACAATGAAGCTATACGTGCAAAAACCGAACGTGTCCTTTCCGACATGTTTGGAAAATCAATAACATTTATTCAGGATATTGACGGAACCTTCATTCCAATCGTCCGTAACAAAGCCTGGAATGTTGAATATATGATGGAAGATGCAGAATGTCATGGTCTTCGAAAAATCATAAGTCTTCTTACAAATCTGTATTCTTCTACGACTGGTATAGTAATTTTTGATGAGCCGGAGCTGCATCTTCATCCGCAGTTTCAGCTGTTCTTTATGAACGAAATCCGGAACGAAGCAAAGCATCACTGCAATAAACTTTTCTTTTTAATTACACACTCCCCTTTCTTTATTGATTTACGTACCCCCGAGGATCTGGAAGGTGTAATTGTCTGCCACATAAACAGGCCGCCTACACACATAGAAGAGCTTAGCCGAGAAGATGAAGCTTTATTTCGACGATTTTTGCCACGTTTTAATACTTATCATAAACAATTCTTTTTCTCTGATAATCAGATTTTTGTAGAAGGTTATACAGACCAGCAGATGTTCACATATCTTTTGCCTTATGTAGAAAACAAAGCAAACACCGCAGGTACCAGCGTAATTGATGTTGGCGGAAAGGATGAGCTTGGGGTTTTCTGCAAGGTTTGTTCACTTATCGGAACAGATGCCAGAATCATCACCGACCTTGATTCCCTCTTTAGCGGAAAGCTTAGGGATGTTGTTTGCAATGACCCACGAGTTTTTTCCTGGCTCGAAAAGCAAGGTGAAAAACAGCAAACCTTTTTTGAAAGTATTTTTACGACAAAGGAATTAGCACAGCCTGTAAGTTTAGACAAACTCATATATAGACTGGAAAGATATATTGTTGCTATTGGTGAAGAGATTGCTGCAACATATAGCGCCCCTTCGACAGACTCAGGGACCCCGGGGGCAGCAGGGAGTTCTGAGTTCAAGCTTTGGCTTAGTAAACTGGCCTTCCTTCAGGAGCGACACGAAAACCCAGTCGCCGTAGACACTTATAAGACAGTTCTTCTTCAGGGTATCTTAAAAAACTACACAGAGCTTTCATCCTTGTTGCCGGAAAAACTTGCTGCTACCTTACCCCTTATAAAAAACTTAAGCTCCCTCATTTTTGCCGCCGCCGAAGCTGCCCGCGTCTACATTCTTCACAAGGGGTGTATAGAACACTACTACACCCGCAGTGTTGTAAACTACATGCCGGTTAGCAGCAAAGACAAACTCTTCCGCGAAGAACTTGACTTTATTATGGACTCCCGTCCTAAACTTGTCCGCAAGCATTATGAACCATTAATTTTCCTTCTGGAAGCGGCAACCAGTAAATAAAAACATATTTATATGTGGCTCCCAGTCACAAAACGGAAGTCAAAAGCGCGCGATATCGCGCTTGACGCTGACTCAATTATACTTGCTATATTACTATTTATACTACTTTACTTTATAAAAATTTCTGTTATATAATAAATCTTGAGGCAAGAAATATGAATTACGGATTTTATTTGTTTCTGCTAAAATCAGAATATCATGTTAATGAATTAAATCTGGACCAGAAAATTGAAATAAAGCCTCGTTCCTATTTTAAACACAGGGCTATCACTTTTTCTCTGGTTCTTATAATTTCTATAATTAGTTTCATTGTTCTTTCAAAAGTTCCATATGCTGGTCCTATCTTCTTTCTTGCCAGTCTGGTCGGTGCTTTGTATTCTATTACTTTTTTTGTAAAATCCCTGCTTATATACAGACATTATGACAAGATTTTTAGTGAAGAAAATATCAAAAAACTGATAAACAAATAACTACAAAATCTATTTTCCTTTTTTTCATTCAATTTGCACTCTGAAAATTCCTGTGCTATAATTATGTATTCTTAAAAAAAGGAGTTTTTTAAATGACAGGTACATTCTGGGCATTGGTGCCGGCAATCGTAGCAATTGCACTGGCGCTCATTTCTAAGGAAGTTTATTCTTCCCTCTTTCTTGGTATTGTAATCGGTGGTATTTTCTGGGCCATTGATGCAGGAGCCGGATTCACAGGTTTTATGACACATGTTTTCTCTGATGGATTTGCCGGTTCGCTTGCAGATGCCTACAACGTAGGTATTCTTGTATTCTTAGTAATTCTTGGAGCAATGGTTGCGCTCATGAATAAAGCAGGCGGTTCTGCTGCATTCGGACGCTGGGCAAAAGCTCACATCAAATCAAAGGTTGGAGCTCAGTTTGCAACAATTCTTCTTGGGATCCTTATCTTTATTGATGACTACTTTAACTGTCTTACAGTTGGATCTGTTATGAAGCCGGTTACAGATAAGTACGGAGTTTCTAAAGAAAAGCTCGCTTATCTTATTGACTCTACTGCAGCTCCAGTTTGTATTATTGCTCCTGTTTCTTCATGGGCAGCAGCAGTTGCAGGATTCGTAACAGAAGGCGAAAAAGGAATTGACCTTTTCTGTAAGGCTATTCCGTTCAACTTCTATGCAATCATGACCCTCATTATGATGGCTGCTATGGTATTCATGAAGTTTGAATATGGAACAATGTCTAAATACGAAAAGGCACTCGAAATGATGAGTGACGTAACAACCGAAGAAGAAGCAGCAAGTACTTCAAAAGGAAAGGTTATTGACCTTGTGCTTCCTGTTTTGGTTCTCATTATTCTTTGTGTACTCGGTCTTATCTATTCCGGCGGATTCTTTGACAGCGAATCAGATTCTTACCTGCTCTTCCAGGATGCATTCTCTAACGCAGATGCCTCTATTGGTCTGATGTACGGTTCATTCGGTGCACTTGTTCTTACAATAATTTTCTATCTTTGCCGCAAGGTACTTTCTTTCAAAGATTCAATAGCATGTATTCCGGAAGGCTTTAAGGCAATGGTTCCTGCAATTTTGATTTTGACACTTGCATGGACATTGAAGGGAATGACAGACAGTCTTGGTGCAAAAGATTATGTTGCCGCTCTTGTAGAAGGCAGTGCTGCCGGACTCAAGATGTTCCTTCCTGCAATTATCTTTGTAATTGCATGTTTACTTTCTTTTGCAACAGGAACTTCATGGGGAACCTTTGGTATCCTTATTCCAATCTGTATTGCAGCATTCCCGGAAGGAGCAATCAGAATTGTATCCATTTCGGCTTGTATGGCTGGAGCTGTTTGCGGTGACCACTGTTCTCCAATTTCTGATACAACAATCATGGCATCAGCAGGTGCTCAGTGTAACCACGTAAATCACGTTTCTTCACAGCTGCCTTACGCAATCACCTGTGCAATATTCTCATTTGTTGCTTACCTTGTTGCAGGTTTAACCTTAAGCCTTGGCATTGTAGCTTCCGGAATTATTTCTTGGATTGTTGGACTTGCAGTAATGTTTGGCGCCCTGATTTTCCTTAAGAAGAGACAAGCAAAAGCTGCTGCATAAAAAAAAGGGTCCTTCATCGAAGGGCCCTTTTTACTAAAACCTTCCTTCGTCTTTATCCCAATATTGTAATTCGTTGTGATCTTTAATGTACTTAATTGTTTCATCAACAGTAGTAAAACAAAGACCTGTAACAGTATCGGCACAACCGTAGTAGATTGCTATGCGGCCTGTAGCTGCATCTGTAAGTGCTGCAACAGGGAAACAAACATTCGGAACAAAGCCTGTTGTTTCATAAAGAGCTTCCGGAGTTAGCATGTAGTCACCACAGCGGTATTTTACGATTGAAGGATTATCAATATCAAGCAAAGCGGCAGAGAAAGAATAAACATAACCTGAACAGGTTTGACAAACACCATGATAAAACATAAGCCAGCCTTCGTCAGTTTCTATAGGAGCAGGACCGCAGCCAATCTTAAGCCCCTGCCACCAGCCGTCTCCACCCTTCTGCATTACAAGACGGTGTTCTCCCCAGTATTTCATATCAGGAGACTGAGAAAGCAATATATCACCAAAAGGAGTATGACCTGAATCACTAGGTCGACTGAGCATTACATATTTACCGTTGATTTTGCGCGGGAACAAAACTGCATTGCGGTTAAACGGAAGAAACGGATTTTCAAGACGTGTAAAATCTTTAAAATCTTTTGTTGAGGCTATACCAATTGCAGCTCCGTCAAAGTCGCCGCACCACATGATATAATAAGTTCCGTCAATCAAAACACAGCGTGGGTCATAAGCATAGAATGGATCATGAGGTTTTCCGTCAGGGTCATGCATATGAACCTTTTCTCTTTCAAATTCCCAGTGAATACCGTCATCTGAATCACCAAGATAGAGGAATGGTCTTGCATGTGCGTCTTCGGAACGGAATACACCCTTAAACTTGCCGTTAAAAGGAACTACAGCACTGTTAAAAATGCGTCCCATGCCGGGGAAAGGATTACGGTCAATTACAGGATTTTCGCTGTAACGCCAGATTGGCAGCCACCAGTCTTTTGGTTTTTCCTGCCATGGGATGTTGGGTAAATTACCACCGCTAATGATTTTGCTCATGATATATCTCCTTATACTGCGGTCCCTGAGTCTGTCGGAGGGACTTAATATTTACTTAAACTTACTTAAATTATAATCGTTTTTAAGTAAAAAGCAAGTAAAAAAATACATAAAAAAACAATGGTAAAGATGAAAAATTGTCTGTGCGGGAACCTGCCTTTGCTCCGCAGGGCGAAGATGAAGCTCCGCAAAGGCAGAACCCCACACAGCCAATTTTTCATTATGGCATTTTTTTTATTCCGTTTTTTATTTTAATATAATATAATTAATTTCATGAAAGAATATAATATCAGCAAAATCAATCATAAACGAATCCTTGGGCGCAATGTATATAAAAATGGTGACGAAAGCCTTACACTTTTTTGGGGCGGTTCGGCACTTGAAGTTAATATAAAGGCCAGGGAAATCTGGGTTTGTATTTCTACTACTTATATTAATCTGGAACAGTGGCTGGCTGTTGAAGTAAACGGGGCTCCTTTAAGCCGCTTTATGCTTAACAAGGAAAAAACATGGTATTGTCTTGCCCGGAATTTGAATCCGGAAAAAGAAAATCTGATTTCTATTATAAAAGATACTCAGCCTTTGAACGAAGATAGCACTCATTCTCTTATAATTCACGCTGTTGGACTTGATGAACCTGGAGTGTTCTGCCCTATAAAGCCTAGAGCTCATACAATGGAATTTATTGGAGACAGCCTTACTGCCGGTGAAGGACTTGCGGGAGGGGCTGATGAGATGGACTGGATCTGCCTTTGGATGAGGGCTAGTCAGACTTATGCGGTTCGTCTTGCAAAAAAAATGAATGCCGACTGGTACACTATGGGCAAAAGCGGCTGGGGACTTTGCTGGAGCTGGGATGATAATCGCAACTGCCGCATGCCTCCTCATTATGAAAAGGTCTGCTCGGTACTACCTGATGAATTTAGCAAATCTCTTGGAGCACATGAAGAGTGGGATTTTAATGGAGGAAAAGGTTCTGACTATGTAATCATTGCGCTTGGAACTAATGATGAAAGCGGAATGTCATTTAATGGAGGCGTACCAACTCAAGAACGTCAGGATGAAATTGTTACCGAAGTTCACAATTTCTTAAAGCTTGTACGCGCTCATAACCCGACTGCAAAAATAATCTGGATCTGGGGACTTTTAGAGCTTGTGCTTGTGCCAGCTTTAATTCAAAAGGGTGTGGAAGAATATAAGTCCCAGAGTTCCGACAAAAATGTTTATACGCTTGAACTTGAATCAATAGATGAATTGGAAAAGCTTCCGGAAGAAAAAGGCAGTCGTGGACATCCTGGTGCAAAGACACACCAGGCAGCAGCAGATAAACTTTTTGATTTAATCAGGAGAATAAAATGATAACTTACAACGAGCAGACTAAAACATTCAGACTTGATACCGCCAACTCTACTTATTGTATTACTGTTGGACAAAAAGGTTACCTTGCACACAGCTACTACGGATCAAAAATTGGAAATGACGATATAAGTTATCTTACACGCCAGATGGAATATCCGTTTGCAGATTCCACTACCTTCCGTGAAAAGCTTTCACTGCTTGATTTTTTACCTCAGGAATATCCTACAGACGGTGTTGGAGACTTTAGAAAATCGGCGTTAGCAATTACTAACAGCAGGGGCAACAATGCGGTTGAACTTAAATATAAAGCTTATAAAATTACAAACGCCTGCCCTTCCCTAAATGGATTACCTTGTGTATTCGACAAATCAAATAAAGCAGAAACACTCGTAATCACAACTCAAGATAATGTACTTGCCCTGGAGGTTGAACTATCCTACACAGTTTTTGCCGACACTGATGCAATCGTTCGTTCAGCAAAAATCATAAACAAAGGTGACGAACCGGTATTTATAAAAAAAGCAATGTCACTTTCCTTTGATATGGATAATGATAATTACGATGCTATTACCTTGAACGGCTCATGGGCAAGAGAACGTCACATTGACCGGCATCCTGTTCACATGGGAGTTTTGGAAGCCTGCAGCATTCGTGGAGAAACAAGCCACCAGGAGCATCCTTTTCTTGCAATTCTTGAACACAAGACAGACTGGAATAACGGCAGCGTATATGGCATAAGCTTTATTTATTCAGGAAACTTCAGCGCATTAATTCAAAGAAACCAGTTTGATTCACTTAGAATGATGATTGGAATAAATCCGGAAAACTTTTGCTGGAAGCTTGAACAGGGAACTACTTTTGAAACTCCACAAGCAGTCCTCGCCTACTCAAACAAAGGCCTTAACGGCATGAGCCATTCTTTCCATAATTTATACAAAAACCATCTTATTCGTTCTCCTTACAAAAACAAGCTGCGCCCGATTCTTATAAACAACTGGGAAGCAACTTATTTTAATTTTGATACTCAAAAATTAATTGATATTGCACGCGAAGCAGCCAGAGACGGAATAGAAATGCTTGTTATGGATGACGGCTGGTTTGGCAAGCGTTCTTTTGATGACTCAAGTCTTGGTGACTGGTTTGTAAATGAAGAAAAACTTAAGGGAGGTCTTAAGCCTCTTGTAGATGAAGTAAATAAACTTGGAATGAAATTCGGCATCTGGTTTGAACCAGAAATGGTGAGCCCTGATTCTGATTTATTCCGTGCTCACCCGGATTGGGCAATCCAGATTAAAGACCGCGAACCTGGAATGGCACGCGCACAATATGTTTTAGACATTACCCGCAAAGAAGTCCGCAACCATATAATGAATCAGGTAGAAACAATTTTACACTCTGCAAATATTGAATATGTAAAATGGGATATGAACCGTCAGCTTTGTGATATTGGAAGTGTAGATCTGCCATCTGACCAGACCGGCGAATTTTTTCACCGATATGTACTTGCCCTTTACAGCATGCAGGAACAACTAATTACCAACTTCCCTAACCTGCTCGTCGAAAACTGTTCTGGTGGTGGTGCCCGCTTTGATCCTGGAATGTTCTACTACAGCCCTCAGATCTGGTGTAGTGACGACACAGATGCAATTGAACGCCTAAGCATTCAGGAAGGAACCGCACTTGTGTATCCGCTGAGTACTATGGGTGCACATGTAAGCGTGTGCCCTAACCATGCCTGTGGAAGAGTTACACCTTTTAAAACCCGCGGCTATGTTGCATTAAGCGGAACTTTTGGCTATGAACTTGATATTACAAAGCTTTCTCCTGAGGAACGCGCTATGATACCGGGGCAAATTGCACTTTACAAAAAGTTCAGTCCTCTTATTCGTGAAGGAGACTATTACAAAATTGCCAGCGCTTTAGAGAACGGTGAATACGACTGCTGGATGAGTATGAGTCAGGACAAAAAACAGGCATTAGTTACTTTTGTTCAGCTTTATAATCATCCAAACTATAAGACACGAATGATTAAGATTCCATCGCTTGATGCAGACAGGCTCTACAAAATTTCCTGGCCGGATGAAGATAAGGAAAAGTTTCCGTCAATGAAGCTTACAGGCGCCACGATTATGAATGCAGGAATCCCTGTTCGCCGCGATTGGGGAGATTATCAGGCTCAGTTAATATACATAGAGTCGTAGATTCTACAACTCTCCCTTTATAATTGCACTCACCATCTTATAACTAAACCCAGCCTTCATCATTGCTGCAACAAGTTTTTCGCCTTCTTTGCCCTGCTTTACAAATTTTTCATATGCCTTGGCGCAAATCTGAGTTTCGTCGTTTTCTTGAAAAAATTCATCAAGGGCTGCAGCTGCAACTTCTCGTCCAATTCCCCGCACCCCAAGTTCTGCGGCAAGCTTAGTGCGGCCTTCAAAATGATTAATTCGTCTGTCATGAAGCCAGGCTCTTGCATAACGTGCATCACTCAAATAGTTTCGTCCTTCAAGATAGGTCAAAGCGGCATCAATATATTTTTTATCGTATTTTTTATTTACAAGTTTTTGGGTAAGACCAAAGCGGCTCTGTTCCGCCCGTGCAAGATATCCAACAGCCTTTAATTCAACAACACAAATAAGTCCTGCATCCAAAAGTTCATCAGTCTGCTGCTCGTTAAATTCTGACCCCGGTTCAATTGAATCAAAATCAAAAGTTGTTAGATAATCTTTACGTATAAAAAAAGCAGGTCCTTCTGTCGGTTCCACCCGGAACATCCCCTCGTAAGAAGTTTCTGCAATGGATTTTATGGTCATATAATTATTTTATATAAAAAAAAGCCCGGCCGCAAGACCGAGCTTTTGCACATAGTAAATGTGAAACTAACGTTTTGAGAACTGGAAGCGGCGACGAGCACCCTTCTGTCCATACTTCTTACGCTCAACCATACGAGAGTCGCGTGTAAGGTATCCGTTAGCTTTAAGAGCTGTACGAGCATCTGGATCAATCTGAACCAATGCACGAGAGATGCCATGCAAACAAGCAGCAGCCTGACCGTTCATACCACCACCGCAAACATTGATAAGAATGTCATACTTGTTACCCATAGAAGTAACAAGGAGTGGCTGATTTACGAGCTGAACCTGTTCAGCAGAATCAAAATATTCTTTTACATCTTTTCCATTAACAACAATTTTTCCTGAGCCATCGCGAACAAAAACGCGGGCAACAGCAGTCTTTCTTCTTCCTGTACCAATAGCAATATTCTTTACCATCGTCTATCTCCCGTAATTAAAGTTCAACCGGCTGCGGATTCTGTGCAGCGTGAGGGTGTTCTGCCCCTGCATAAATCTTAACACATTCCATCATCTTGCGGCCAAGACGACCACCAGGAAGCATTCCTTCAACAGCAAACTTCATTGGGTCTGTAGGATGTTTTTCGGCAAGCTTTTCATAAGTGTGAGCACGAAGTCCACCAACAAAACCAGTGTGATGATAGTAAATCTTCTTTGTTTCTTTACCACCAGTTAAAGCAGCTTTTTCTGCATTGATGATTACAACAAAATCACCCATAAGCTGATTCTTTGTATAAGTAACCTTGTTCTTACCGCGGGCAATTGCAGCAGCCTTAGCAGCAACACGTCCCATTGGTTTTCCGGCCGCATCAATAATATACCATTTGCGAACCTGGTCATTTTCATTTACGAAAATAGTTTTCATAATAATCCCTTGAATTAAAAATTTTCTTGCAACTCAAGATTTTTGCATCGTATCTTTTGTTGCTAAATGCTCCCGGATGAGCAGTCCAGGAGCATTTATTTAACGGGTATAATATAATATGATTTTTTGAAAGTTTAGTCAATTACTTGACGCGGCTTTCAATTAGTCCTTAGCTCTTTCCAAGAAAGATCCGTCGCGTGTATCGATAACGATTTTGTCATCTGTGTTGATGAACAATGGAACGCGAACTTCGATTCCTGTATCAAGGGTTGCAGGCTTCATAGACTTTCCTGATGTATCACCCTTAACACCTGGTTCACAGTATGTTACCTGGCGTGTAACACGTACAGGAAGATCAATACCTACAGGTGAACCTTCATAGAATGTAAGATTGATTTCGAGATCATCATCCGGAGTGATGTATCCGGCATAGTCACCAAGATCATCCTTAGCAAGCTCAAACTGTTCGTAAGTATCCTGATCCATAAATACAAAAGTATCACCATCGATGTAAGAAAGCTTTGTTACATGTGATTCAAGATCAACTTCATCAAATTTTTCACCGGCATCAATACCAAGATCCATTGTAGAATTTGTAACAAGATTCTTTACGCGAAGGCTTGTTACCATACCGGCACGACCAGAACGCTGTCCAAGCATTTTCTGAACGATAAGAGGAGCTCCTTCATACATGAAAGCTGTTCCAACTTTTAATTGTGATGTCATTAACATAATATAAAACCTCTGTTATTAGATTGCAAAATGATTATTCTATTATAGCAATTTTTTCAATGAATGTCATTAAGTTAGCACAAAGGTCACCGTTTTTTCTGAGTGATAAAGCAAAATCCCGGAAGAATGGGACAAGGCGGGGGGTTGCTGCAATAAAAGAGTTGTAGATTGCTTCGTCGTTCACCTCGTTCGCTCCTCGCAATGACAATGTATTAATCCCAAGCCATGCTTCTTCCACCACCTCAAAATCCTGCGGTGAGAAATGCGGGCGCATACGTTCCAGAAGTGCCTTAACCTTTACCAGCTGATATTCTTCACTTTGAGGATATGCCTGCCACACAAAAGGAATACCGCTAAGACATGCACGACTCATGCTTTCTTCACCACGAACAAAAAGTACTCTGCACTGCTTCATCATTTTGTCCCATTCGGTTTGCGGCATAAACTGCAGCTTTTGATTATCTAAATATGCGCATTTTGTATTATATGTAAACTCAAGGACAGGGCCGTCTTTATGGTAAGGCGGCAATTCTTCCCATTCTTCATCAATAATAAGTCCGCCTGTATGTTCTGTAAATCCCGGCATAAAATTTACTTTTTGAACACGGGCACTTCTTGTAAGAGATTTAAGACAATGAAAATCTTCGGCATATTTTTCGGCAGTAAGGTAATCTATCATAATTATCTGTACTGTACGTTCAAGCTTTTCTTCGAATAAAATCTTTTCCATCCAGTCTGGTCGGCCGCATTGAAAAAGCTCAAGGATTATTCCAAGACGGGCTCCGCCGTTGGAGAAAAAGACGTCGTGACAAAATAAATCATCATTCCAATCAAAAATCTCAACTCCTTCGATAGTTGTCGCAATGACGGTTGACGCAGGAGTTCCGGCTATGAGGGAAAATGCATCCAAATCATCAACAACGAGACAGATTTTATATTTTGATTGGATTTTTGAAAGGCGGCGACACAATCTCCATGCAACGCCTATATCACCAAAATTGTCTACAACCTTACAAAGAACTGTAATATACATTTTAATCAATCTGGCTGTAAAGTCCGCTTACTTCTTCACGCCAGCTGCTTTTTTTATCACGGTCTTCCCATTCGATTATTTTTTTGATTGTAAATTTTCTCTGATCACGTGGATTTTCAAAATAAAGAACACCGAATCTACCCTGACCTATGTATGCAATTTTTTCTTTTTCGGCAAGAGTTTCTTTTGATTCAACTTCATGCAGTGCGCAGTCAAAATGAACAGGAGCTTCATCCTTTCCTGTAAGAGCACTGGCAATATCTGTAATTGGCTGTCCACACATTGGACAGATGATTTCTCTGGCTTTTAATTCCTGGATAGCCTTCTGTCGTTCACGTTTGAGATCTTCGTTTACATACTGGGTATGATTAAAATGGAAAGTTTTTTGTTTTTGTTCAGAATTCTGATTTTGATTCTGGTTCTGGTTTTGGTTTTGATTCTGATTCTGAGCGTTGTTTTTTTGCTGTCCGCCCTTCTGATTATTCCAATTTGAACGTTTTCTGTTACGACGTCTATCCATAGTTACGACTATTCCTGCAATCTTAATTCCTCAGGATTTTCCACAAGCTTGCGGCTTATAACCATAGCAATTCGCTGAATGGCATTATCCAGATATTCCTGAGTATAAATCTTTTTCCTTAATTCTAGAAGACGTGGTGACAATCTGCTATCATCAGTTTTTTCTAGAACCATTGTAGTTGTCGCCGTTGAAATTCCACCCGAAATCATAAAAGCTCCGTAAAAGCATTTTCAATATGATACACATCAGGATAACCTGGCATATCAATAACAATCACATCAAATCTGACATAACTGTTACTATATTGTCGATGATTTAACAGAAAACGTTTAGAAGTTTTTACAATTCTTTGCAATTTCTGGCGATTTAATTCTATTTGTAAGAGTTCCGGCGTGCCATTTGGCAGCGTTTTTACCTCTACAAACACTATTGTTTCATCTTTATATGCTATTATATCAATTTCTCCGGTTCTTGTCCTGTAATTTCTGTCCAAAACAGTATATCCTTTTTGAACAAGAAAATCACAGGCTTTATCTTCACCGGCATTTCCTACAGTTTTTGTATTCATTTTTCCTCCGCCATAATCAGGCTGAATATCTGGGCAAGGATTTCCCAGGTTTCGGGCGGAACAAGACTACCGGTTTGAACTTCACTTAAAAATTCTACAAGCGGAGTGTTTTCTTCTATAGGAATCTCATTTTTCTGGGCTTCTTCAATTATAATGCGGGCCAAAAGTCCGTTTCCCTTGGCAACAACATAAGGAGCTTCTGCGCCTTCGGGGTATTTGAGTACTAAAGCTTTTTTCATACATCCCCCCTAAAAACATAAAAATCTTCGGAAGCACAGGCGGTTCCTTCAAGCATTTCTTTAACTTCCGGATATACTTTAATGGATTTTCCTGCAGCAATAAGTTTACGCTCAAGTGCATTTGCAAGCCTTTTTGTTTTTTCTTCTGAATCTCCCGCATTCAATTTGATTCTGCGGCATTTTCCTCCTTCATACTCTATAGAAAAAAGATATTCATTATCCGTAGAAAGCCAGCGGCATTCAAGATTCAAAAGCTTTAATCTGCCACCTTCATCCGGGAGCACACTTATACAGCCCTGCGCAAGAACTTCTTCCTGAGAACTGATTTGATAAGGTAAAAACTGCCAGGATTCTTTTACATTGTTAGCCTTGTTTAATAGAAAAAACTCGTCATTTTGATTATTATTGTTATCTTTTTCTTCCCAGCTTAATTCATTCAAAAACGCAAAGATTTCTTCTTCTGAAAAATCCAGACCTTTTTTGGCAAGGATCATCAAAAGTTCTGCTGCCCGCAATTCTTTTCCCTTATATTTTATTGCAAGATTATGAAAACGGGATAAAAGCGACGGCTCCAACTTCATTCCAAGCTGTTTCATCTGCTGCAAAAGATGAAAAGTCATTTCGTCGGATGGAAGATTCAGACTTTTTATAAAAGCTGCAAGATGTTCATCATTAAGAATTGAAAGCTCAAAATTCTTTATGACGGCATTCTGATCAGTCTGCACACGCGGGGTTAAAAGAATCTGTCCGTTTTTACTACTGATTGCCGCAGTAAAAGTTGCTCCCGGTTTTAACGCCATTTTTGAGCTTATGGTAACGCGAGCCCCAGCCACAGAACCTTCATACCTTCCCCCACCCTTATCTGCAATAATGCGGACAAGGACTTGACTTCCATCTTTGAGGACCTGCTGCTGCAAACCCATACGCGAAAGCTGACTTGTATGGACAAGAACATTACCGTTTACCATGGGAAAAGTTTAACACAGGAAAGACAAAAAAAAAAGACCGAACCTTTTGTTCGATCTTTTCAAATAGGATGACCTAAAAATTGTTTTCGCAATTTTTTAACGGTCTCCTATTTAACACCGGCCGCCAGCGGCCTTACACATTATGCTTCAGTTGCTGGTGTTTCTGCAGCTTCGGCTGGAGCAGCATTAGCAGTAGCTTCCTTTGCCTTAGCAGCTTCGGCAGCACGAGCGTTACGTTCCTGCATAGCAGCTGTAACTTTAGCACCAACCAAAGTCTTAACCTTAGCATCCTTACCGATCTTGTCGCGGAGGTAGTAGAGCTTAGAGCGGCGTACCTTACCTGGGCGAACAACTTCTACCTTCTGGATACGTGGGCTGTTATATGGGAATACACGTTCAACACCAACACCGTAAGAAATTTTTCGTACAGTGAAAGTCTTGCGGGCTCCTTCATTCTTCTTGCAAAGAACAATTCCCTCATAAACCTGGATACGTTCAGTTTTACCTTCAATAATCTTAAAGAAAACCTTTACAGTATCTCCAACATTAAAATCCTGTGCTCCAGGACGTTTCTGTGTTTCTTCGATAGTTTTAATCAAATCCATGATAAATCTCCTACCGCTTTTTTTTCTTCTTCTGATTCTTCAAAAAAACGGTCTCTGTTATTTCCTCAATCATTTTTTCGGCTTCTTCAGAAAGTTGACCTTTGGCACGAGCAGATGCAATCATGTCGGGTCTGTTTGCCATAGTTTTCATCAACCGCTTTTTAAGCCGCCACTTTCGAATTTCCTCGTGGTTACCGCTCAGCAAAACTGAAGGAACCTTCATACCCTTCCAGGTCTCCGGATGAGTATACTGTGGATACTCCAAAAGTCCGTCACAATAGCTTTCTTCTTCAAGTGATTCGTGATTGATAACTCCGTCTACCAGTCGGTAAACTGTATCTATCACAACTGTTGCTGCAACTTCGCCGGAAGACATTACATAGTCTCCAATAGAAAGTTCCAGGTCAACATAAGAATCGATTATCCTCTGGTCAATACCTTCGTATCTTCCGCAGATAAAAACAAGCTCGTCTTTGTGACTCAATTCTTGTGCTACTTGCTGTGTAAGCTGCTTTCCGCTTGGAGTAACGTAAATAACATACTTTTTGCGGGCATTCACACTATCAAGTGCTTTTCCGAGTGGCTCTGGCATCATAAGCTGTCCAGCGCCTCCTCCATACGTTCCGTCATCACAGGTATGGTGTTTATCAGCAGCAAAATCTCTGATGTTCACCAGATCGTAAGCAATAATTTCCTTTTCAACTGCCTTGGCCATGATTGAGTTTTCAAAAAAAGCCCTGACAATATCAGGAAATAAGGTCAGCACAGTAAATTTCATGGAATTACTCCAGAA
>JAILBH010000094.1 GCA_024681195.1 Treponema sp. | reverse complement strand
AAGGAACCAATTCTTGTTTACCCAACTCTCCACTATCAGAACGGTGGTGTAGAAATTAACAAGACTTGCCACACAAATATTACAAACCTCCTCGTAGCAGGAGAGGCATCGGGAGGTGTTCACGGAACAAACCGCTTGATGGGAAACTCTCTGCTCGACGTTGTAGTATTCGGACGCGAAGCTGGAATTGAAGCTGGAAAGATGTTCAAGGATATTAAGCTCAGCAACAAACTCAGCCTTCAGCATGTAAAAGACTTTGAAAAAGAACGCGACGCTGCCGGAATCAAAGGCGACGCAATTTCTCCAAAGGTTCTTCCACGCTACACACACGGAAATCCTGAATTTGAAAAAGAAATTCCAGGTGCTACACTCTAATTAAGTGTAACAAAAAAAGCCGCAGCCTTTATTAAAGCTGCGGTTTTTTTTTATTCCTTAAGCTTTTGCTTTAGATTCTTTTTTCTTTCATACATTTTTTTATCTGCACGTTCAAATACACTTATAAAGGAATCTCCCTTTGCAGAACAAAAAACATCAATTCCACTTGCAATTACAATATCATTTTTAAGAAGATTTTCATCCATCATATTATCAAACAAATTAATCAAATCTTCTCTATTATTATAATCTTCACCACGAAGGTAAACAACAAATTCATCTCCACCAATTCTATAAACCGGACTATGTTTAAATACATTACAGATAATCTGAGAAGAATCTTGAATATATTTATCTCCGGCATCATGACCTCTAGTGTCATTTATCATCTTTAACCCGTTCAAATCAAACACAATAACTCCAAACTCATTAATAAGGCCACAGTTTACAGCTTCCTGAATTTCTTTTTCGGCTTCGGTAAAGGCGCGTTTATTTTTTACACCTGTAAGAGAATCTGTATATGCAAGCTTTCGGGTAGAACCAAGCTCCTTCTTCTGTAACTGTTCCCTGTTTATAAAGAATTCAAGTTCACGTCTGTAATCTTCCTTTTCATCTTCAAGTACAAAAGTATGAACCAGGCAGGTTCCTAAAAGATAACCGATTGAATAAAGCGGCAAAAGCGGATAGAAGGATTGTGCCACAATAAAGAGAGTTAATGCAATTCCAAAGGTTCCAATTGTTACATATCTTAATCTTTCTGAACCGGAAGTTTTTGCAGCATTAATAAAACCATAAATTGATGTGATAAAGAACATTAATATCTGCAGGAAAAGTGCTATGTATCTGATCAAATTTGCATGATACACACCTTGTTCATCAAAATAAAATTTTATTGGAATAAAGAAATTTATTATAAGTGCCGTAGAGTCAAAGATAAGATAAAGCCAACCAAAGCACGAAAATGCTTTTATATAAATAGTTCTTTTACCAAGATAATTGATTACGTAGCGCGTCCATAAAAAAACCGTTGCAGTCATTGCAAGTGAATATAAAACAGTATCTATATACACTGCTCTTATAAGACGGGCATCGTATAAAAAACCCCATAATGCGTCGGTTATAAAGTAGATTATTACGCCTAAAAGAAAGTATTTGTAAAGCTTGTGATATCTTTCTTTTAATTCATCATCATTTCTTTTAAGCAGATCATAGTTAATTATCAGGAGAACAAGCAATGCCAGAATAGAAATGCTTGAATATGCCATTTTTTATTTCTCTCTCTCTTCTCTTTTTTTAATATATTAATTCAAATAGTGAAGTTTTACAAGACATTATCCATATATTGAAGAAAACTATGATTTTATATATAATATTTTAATTATTTTTCATATTTTTGAGGTCATATCATGGTTCTTTTTGGTGGAATCTTATCAATCAAAACAATTACATTTTTAACTTTTTGTGTATTCTTAATCGCCGGATTAGGATACCTTCTTGGTAGAATCACTATTAAAGGTGTTTCTTTGGGAACTGCAGGTGTATTCATTGTTGCACTTTTGTTCGGAGCTTTCCTTTACAACCCTCTTTCAGAACAACTTAAGGTTGGCGGAACAACTTATGTTTCTAATGCACTCAAGATTGTAGAAAATCTTGGTCTCATCCTTTTCGTAACCTCTGTAGGTTTTATTGCAGGCCCAAGCTTCTTTGGAGATCTTAAGAAGAACTTTAAATCTTACATTCTTCTTGGACTTATCATTATTGTAATCGGTGGTCTTAGCTGTGCAGCCTGTATCTGGTTTGACTTTAAGATTTTTGATCGTCCGCTCGAAGAAGTAAGCGCTATGCTCGTTGGACTTCTTTCTGGTTCTCTTACTTCTACTCCAGCCTTCTCTGCGGCAAAAGCTACTGTAACAGACTCAGCTCTCTTTACTGCAAACCAGCTCGAAGATATTGTAGCTGTAGGACATGGAATTGCATACCTCTTTGGTGTAATTGGAGTTGTTCTTTTTGTACAGCTTGTTCCAAAGTTCGAAAGAGCAGACATGGATGCAGAACGCACAAAGCTTAGCGAATCGGCTCCAGAAGCTCCAGGCAAGCTCACAGGTTCAGAACTCGAACTTGATCCTCTTGGATTCTGTCCTTTCTCTGTTGTAGCACTTCTTGGTATCTTAGTTGGTTCCTTCAAGTTCGGAAACTTCTCTCTTACAACAACAGGCGGCTGCCTTATCCTGGCCCTCATCTTTGGACACTTCCAGAAAATCGGAAAAATCAAGATTATGCCTGAAGAAGCAACCCTCAAGGTTTTCCGTGAACTTGGTCTTATGCTCTTTTTGATTGGTGCCGGTGTTGCCGGTGGTGCAAGCTTCGTTAAGTACTTTGAATGGGTATACTTTATCTATGGAATTATCATGACACTTCTTCCAATGATAATCGGATTTATCTTTGCAAAGTATGTACTCAAGCTCAACCTTCTCAATAACCTTGGTTCAATCTGTGGTGGTATGACATCTACTCCAGCTCTCGGAACTTTGATTGGAACTGCCAAAACAGAAAAGGTAGCAGGTGCATATGCTTCTACTTACCCTATTGCACTTGTTGCAGTAGTAATTGTTTCTCAGCTTCTGATTATATTCTTTAGATAATAATCCAATATAAAAATGAAGCCCGGTCTTAAAATGCCGGGCTTTTTTTTATTCCTTTTTCTTATTTGCAAACGTTGAGTAAGCAGGAATAAACATAATATCAATATTACCTGTTGGACCGTTACGCTGTTTTGCAAGAATAATCTTTGCATCCTGGACAGCAGTAGAATCATCTTTAGGTCGTTCACGGTCAATAAACATTACAACATCGGCATCCTGTTCAATAGAACCAGAACCACGTAACTGCGCAAGATTTGGTTCCTTACCTTCTGCATCACGGGCAACCTGACAAAGCGCTACAATCGGAATTTCAAGTTCGCGGGCAAGTGCCTTTAAGGATTTAGAAATTTCTGAAACCTGCTCATAAACAGGTGCACTGCTATTTTCGGTAGTTATCAAACCAATATAGTCAATAAAAATGATTTTTACCTGATGATTTACAACCATACGTCTTGCCATGGCTCTAAGATCCAAAAGCCTCATGTTAGGTGTATCTACTGTATATAAAGGAGCATTAAACCAGCGGGCTGCAGAATCTTGAATCTGCTGAAAGT
Source organism: Treponema sp. (assembly GCA_024681195.1). GTDB lineage: Bacteria > Spirochaetota > Spirochaetia > Treponematales > Treponemataceae > Treponema_D. The sequence goes on along the minus strand of JAILBH010000094.1, from coordinate 29,676 downwards.
CTTTAGTTTTTAACATACCAGACCTCATACGGCTCATATCTACATGTGAAGACATAGACAAAAGACGCATACCGATTGACTGGTAAGGCATTTCAAGAGAAAAGAATCCGCAAGGAATTTTACGTTCCAGAGCAATATGCTGCATCATAGAAAGCGCAAGCGCAGTCTTACCAATAGAAGGTCGCGCACCAATAATGATAAGTTCAGAATTCTGAAAGCCCGAAGTCATCATATCAAGAGTGATAATTCCACTTGGTACACCTGTAAATTCACTCTTACTTTTAAATCTGGCTTCAATAATTTCAATATCTTCGATGATGATATCTCTCATTTCTTTAACTTTTGTTGTCTCATTCCGTTCAGAAAGAGAGAAAATCTTTTGTTCGGCCATATCAAGCAGAGCACTTGAATCGTGACCAGTTTGACTTGCTGCCTGTTCGCGTAATTCTGTTGCAATCTTCATAAGATCGCGTCTTGTAGCACAATCCAGAACAATGTTTGAATAGTTTTCTATATTTGCAGCAGACGGAACCATCTGAGTAAGAGAGGCTACATAAGCAGGCCCACCTGCCTGTTCAATTTTTCCTTCTTTAGTTAATTCGTCTACAAGGGAGATTGTATCAGCTTTAATACCTTTGGTATAAAGCTTTAAAAGTGCTTCATAAATTATCTGATTTTGAATTGAATAAAAACGTTCAGGTCGCAATGAAGAAACAACATCTGCCATTGCATTCCAGTCAAATAAAAGTCCGCCAAGTACAGCCTGTTCTGCTTCAATATTATGTGGTGGTGTTCTTTTTTCTAATTCACTTCTTGATATATCCATATTCTACTCCCATTAGACGACAAAAAAGGGCTGTCTTTAATTAAAAGACAACCCTTATTAGTATAAAACAGAATGCTTAAAAAAACTACTCTGTTTTTGCTTCTTCTGCAGCTGGTTCAGCAGGAGTTTCGGCCTGTGGTTCAGCAGCAGGTGCTTCAGCAGGTTTTTCTGTCTTAGCTTCTTTCTTTCCCTTAGCTGGTTTTTCTTCAGCAGGTGCTTCGATATTCTGTGCCTTTACAACAACATGAATCTCTGCTGTCTGTGCTTCGTAAAGCTTAATGATGATTTTGTATGTACCAACAGACTTGATTGCAGCTCCAGGAAGTTCAATGCGTTTGCGTTCAATTTCAAATCCAAGTTTTGTAAGAGCTTCTGCAACAACGTTTGCAGAAACGGCACCATAAAGCTTACCGTTTGCTCCAGCTGGCATTATTACTTCTACATTAGCAGCTTCGAGCTTTTCTTTAAGACTTGCAGAATCCTTTCTCTTAAGTTCCTTGCGAGCCTCAATTTCGGCCTTGCGTGCTTCAAACATCAATACTGTTGCCTCATTGTAAGGTACAGCAAGATTACGTGGAAGAAGGAAATTACGTGCATATCCGTTAGCAACGTTTTTTACGTCTCCTTCTTCTCCCAGTGATTTAACGTCTACGTTAAGAATTACTTTCATTTTCAAGCTCCTGAATTATTTATTTTTTGAAAAACCTCGGAGTATGAGGCTTTTCGAATTAATTTTAATCTGCAACGAATGGAAGCAGACTGATTGAGCGGGCACGTTTGATTGCCTTAGCAACTTCGCGCTGGTGCTTTGCACAAGTACCGGTAATGCGGCGAGGAAGAATCTTTCCTCTTTCTGTCATATAACGGCGCAATACATCTGCATCCTTGTAATCAATCTTTGTTTTGTTTGCACAGAAACGGCAAACCTTCTTGCGGAAATATGTCTTTCCCTTAGAACGACCATCGCGATCATCTTCGCGGCCTTCATTCTCTGGTGCAACTTCGCTCATCTGTACTTCCTGTGACAAGATTTCCTGTTTTTCTTCCATTTCCTTATTTTCTTCAGACATATAAATCTCCTTAGTGTAAGACCATTAACGGTCCATTAAATCTAAACAATTAGAACGGTATATCCTCTGGGAAGTCACTTCCAGTTTCGCCAAATGACTCAGACTGATATCCACCTGAAAAACCTTCGCCAGAAGATGCTGTGTTAGGCTGGAACTTTGGAGCTCCTGATGAAGCTGGTGCTCCATCGTTTCTTCCGCCCAAAAGCTGAACATTGTTAGCTACAATAGTAACCTTACTCATCTTCTGTCCGTCTTTTTCCCAACGGTCCTGCTTAAGATATCCATCTACAGCAATCTGCTTGCCTTTAGTAAGATATGGTTTAAGGTTTTCGGCAGTTTTTCCCCAGATTGTAACGTCAAAATAATTTACTTCATCGCCCCACTGATCACCAGTTTTCTTGCTTCTATTGACAGCTATGCTCACATTTGCCCTTGCCTGGCCGTTAGCAATATAACCGAAACTTCTTTCGTCAGTTCCCAAGTCTTTTGTAAGACGTCCAATAAGAACAACATGATTTAAATCTGTCATATAAAGCTCCTTAATGATTTATTGTTTGGCGATATTGATTATTTTTCGTCAATACGAACAAACTGATACTTCAAAAGATTCATATTAATCTTGAAATCTTTATCAATTTCAGCAATTTTGCCAGGATTAAGCTTCATTGTATAAAGAACGAAGCGTCCACGTTTCTGTTTTTTGATTTCGTAGGTAAGATCGCGGTCACCGAAAGGTTTTTCTTCTTCAATTTCCGCACCGAATTTGGCGAGAGTGCTTTTTACGTCTTCAGCACCTTTTTTTGACTTTTCTTCCTCAAGTGGAAAAATAGCCATAAGTTCATACTTTTTCATAAGTATCTCCTGAAATTTTCATCCTGCCAGAGCAGAACATTTCGGAGGACAGTAATACACTCCATCAATCGACGATTATTGAAATGTAAAACAGGAATTTGCATATAAGCAGAATTCCTATTCCTCCTTATGGACAAAGGAAAGCCACATTTAAGGCTTCCAAGGATGTTTTATTATTATATTGAAACCGCTTTTGTCCGTCAATAAGGATATAGGCTATCATTGTAAAAAATTATAATATGGAGTATAATATAGAAATGAATTTTAAGAGAAGAATTGTTTTAGTTTTTCTGTTCCTGTCTTTAATAAGTTCCCAGGCTTTTTCTGCAAAAAAGAAAGAGCTTTCTAATATACCTTCTAATGTTCTGTCAAAAATAAACGAAACTGAAGAAACTCCAAAAAGCTGGTACATTTGTGAACTCAAAAATAAAACAAAAGCAGGAAACGTTGTCTGCGGGCCTGTAGACAGTCGTGAACAAATTGTTCTTATCTGGATTGCAAATTCTCTTAAACCTGATAAAGATTATTGTATTGCCAAAAACAAAACTTATATTACCAAAAATCCCGAAAAATTCTTTGCCGATGAATTCAAAAAGGTAAAGGAAGATATTTCTGCGTTTGGCGTTGCAGATACTTACGAAAAATATTTTTTTACTAATTATCTTACCCAACCTACAAAACTTGAAATTACAACACCTGAAGAAACTCCAGAAGCTTCTGTTGCAGAAGCCGAAACTGAAGTAGCCCCGGCACCGGAAGCAGAGCCGGAATCTGTTGAAGAAGTTGCAGCTACAGCTCCGGAAGAAAAAGCTGCTGAAGAAGCTGCAGCTGCTGCGCCGTTTGAATCAAGAGAAGCTGTTGCAGCCGCCGAACCGGTTGAAGCCACAGCCCAGGTCGCAGCCACAGCACAGGTCGCAGCCACAGCCCAGCCGGATCAAGCTGCTGAAGAAGCTGCAGCCCTCGCACCGGTTGAATCCACTGACGTAGCTGAAGCCCCCGCACCGGTTGAATCCACTGACGTAGCTGAAGCCCCCGCACAAGCCGAAACTCCGGCCCCAGCTCAAGCTGAAACAACAACTCCAGCAGCAGCCACCGCACAAACCGAAACTCCGGCCCCAGCAGCAACCCAAACTCCAGCAGCAACCCAAACTCCAGCTGCAACTCAAGCCCAAGTCGTAACCTCTACCCCTGTAGAAGCCACAACCACATCTGAGCCAAAGACTGCCTCACGTTTTTCTGAGCCGGATATTCTACATCCAGAAAAAAACAATGCTGAATATACAGAATTCTTAAATCCACCAAGCCAGGTACAGCCAATTCCTTCACCTTCTGTTGCACAAACACCGTCAATACCGGCTCCCGCTGCAACGCCAGCACCTGCACCAGTACCGGCTCCAACCCCGGCTCCTGTTGTAACTCCTGCCCCTGTTCCGGTTCCGACACAAGCTGCAATACCAGAACCAGCACCTCTGCCAGCAGCAACTGAAACACAAGAAGCCGCTGCCGCACCAGAACCCGAACCAACACCTGCACCAACTGAAGCCCAAGCCCCTGTTGAAACTGCCACACCAGCTGCAACCGAACCCGAAAGCACATTCGAGCTTCCTATAAGCACCGAAGCCACAACAAACGTAAACCGTTATCAGAGAGAAAACCTTCTTGATTACGCACCCAAAAAGACAATTGCTCTTCCGTCTGATGATGAGGACGAAGATGAAAATATAATTCTTAATCCTGACGAGGCAGATTCAAAAGGTGTTACACTCTTAATGAATGCTGCAAAAACTGGAAATGATAAGGAATTAAAAAAACTTATTACTTCGGGTGCAAACGTAAATCTAAAAGATAATGACGGCTGGACAGCCCTTATGTATGCAGTTCGCTATCAGGAAAATCTTATAATAATTGAGCAGCTTATTGGACAGGGCGCAGATATTAAAAATAAAAACCGTTTTAATGTTTCGGCTCTTTCGCTTGCTGCGACTTATAATTCAAATCCTGCTGTAATTAAAAAGCTTCTTTCATATTACACAGCTTTGGAAAAAGACGTCATGCAGGCATTTATCCTTATGCTTTCTGATAATTCTGTAAGTGATTCTTCAAAGCTTGCCAAAACAGAACTATTCCTTCAAAAAGCAATTCCTCTAAATACATTCTACAATGGAAAGAGTCCTCTTATGTATGCTGCACAATATTCATCTTCCACTGCAATCATTAAAAAGCTGCTTGAATACGGTGCTTCAACTTCACTTCGTACTTCCGATGGTAAAACTGCTTTTGATTTTGCAAAACAGAATTCCTCTTTACCACATGATGACACTTACTGGGCTTTAAATAAAAAATGAGAATAACTGGCGGAACATTAAAAGGAAGAATCATCGAATGCCCTGACGGAATAATCAGACCGGCCATGGACAGAATGCGTGAATCTGTTTTTTCTATACTTGGTGACCTTACCGGAAAATCCTGGCTTGATCTTTTTTCGGGTTCGGGAACAATTGCAATTGAAGCAGCATCCCGCGGAGCAACCCATATTGAACTTTGCGAAAAAGACAAAATCAAAACTTCCACACTTTTAAATAATGTAAAAATTACAGAAAAAGAATTGGGCATAAAAATTCAATGTCATTTTATGCCTGTAGAATATTTTATTAAACGTTGTAAGAAATCTTTTGATTATATTTTTTTTGATCCACCCTTCCCTTATAAATTTCACGAACAGCTTGTAGAACAGGCCGACAAAAACGGAATGCTTTCACCTGATGGTATAATTATGGTTCACAGACCGGAAGAGCATTTTATGCCTGATACAATCGGCTCATTAAAACGTACAGATCAGCGAATTTATGGCCGTTCTATCGTCGATTTTTACCGCCATTAAAAAAGTTAAACGTTATTAAAAAATTTTGACTATTTTAAAAAATATGGTATTATATAAGTTGAATAATTATTTGGAAATATGGAAAAATGAGTAAGAGGGAAAAAGTTCAGGAAAATTTTGACTCAGCAATCAGGGAAAAGAAAATTCCCGACGGTTTTATCAAGGTAACTGATAATCCGGTTGATGGCTTAAGCTCCGAACAAAAGGTTATTCTAAATCGCAAGGCAAATGCAATGTTTAATGCCGGTAACATTGAAGATGCCCGTAGAATCTATATCACAACAGGTTATTCGGATGGTCTCACTCGAGTAGGAAACTACTATATGGAAAAAAATGAAGGTCTTAAAGCACTTAAAGCTTACTATCTTGCCCATAATAAAAGAGATGCAGAACCAATATATGAGTCTATTGCTCAGGTAATTTCGACTCTTATAAAAAATGATTAATTTATTTAAAAAAGATTTAAAAATAATAAGGAGAATTTAAAAACATGGACAACATGGCTTCAACAGAAAAAGACATTTTTGAACCAATGCTTCCAGAAATGTCGGGGGATGCAATTAAAGAGAGTAATGATAAAATTGCAGAACTTTCAAAAAAAGGTTATCAGTTATTAAAAGAAAGTGAGTTTGAACAGGCAAGAGAGGCCTTCTTTCAGATTCTAGATATTGAAGATAATAATAATTATGCACTCGTTGGACTTGGTGATACTTCCCGCAAGGAAAACAAATTTAACGAAGCAATTACATTTTATAATAAATGTCTTTCTTTCTATCCTTCAAATAACTACGCTCTTTTTGGACTTGCAGATTGCTACAAGGCTTTGAATCAATATTCTAAAGCAATTGATATCTGGCAGCAGTACCTTGTTCACGATGATAAAAACATCACAGTTATTACACGAGTTGCAGATGCATATCGTAAAATTCATGAATTCAAAAAATCAAAAGAGCTTTATCTTAAAGTTCTTGAGATGGAAAAGGATAATCCATATGCCCTTATTGGTCTTGGTCACTTAAGCTACGACTTTAAGGAATACAAGGATGCCCTCACCTACTGGACCCGTATTTATGATTTAAATCTTGATAACGTAGATATCCGTGTTCTTACTGCAATCGGAAACTGTCACCGCAAGCTTAAGACTTTTGAAAAGGGAACTTTCTTTTTTGACAAGGCTCTTCAGCGTGATTCCAAAAACTTTTATGCACTTTTTGGACTTGCAGACTGTTACCGCGGTATGAATCAGCAGATTAAATCAATTGAATACTGGAACAAGATTCTTGAAATTGATCCATGCAATAAGGTTATTTTAACGCGTGCAGGAGATGCTTACAGAACAACAGGTAACTATGATGAAGCTGTAAAATATTATACAAAGGCTCTTGAAATTGACTTTGACATTTACGCAGCAATTGGTCTTGCACTTATCTGTAAATGTCAGGGTAAATTTGAAGAGGCTGTAGACCGCTTTAAAAATCTTATCCGTAACGATCCACGCAATTCCCGACTTTATGTTGATCTTGCAGAATGCTATTCCCTCATGAACCGAAAGGATGAAGCAATTAAGCTGCTTGAAGATTATCTGCGCAACGACGGAAAGAATATTCAGATAAGAAATCTTCTGGAACGGCTCAGAAAATAACGTGGAAAAAATAATCCTTACCGAATGTCTTCCTTCTGAAATTTCTGAAAAGCTTGGCTTGTCCCAGGCCTTCAGAGGGAAACAGATATTCAAATGGGTAAGCACCGGTACAAACGATTTTGACTCAATGACAAACCTAAGCCTTGATTTAAGGAATGAGCTTAAGCAAAAAGCTGTACTCAGATCTACTGTTATAGAACAGGTTCTTAAAGATCCGGACGGAACAATTAAAATCGTAATTACTTTAAATGACGGACACAGTGTAGAAACCGTTCTACTTACAGATAAAGAAGGAAGAAAAACTGCCTGTGTATCCTGCCAGGCTGGTTGTGCCATGCGCTGTGCTTTTTGTATGACTGGAACTCTTGGGCTTGCCCGTAATCTTACTGCAGGCGAAATTGTTGAACAGTTTTTATATATGGAACATGAAGCCGGCAAGCTTGATAATATTGTTTTTATGGGTATGGGAGAGCCTATGCAAAACCTGGAAGCAATCCGTAAGACAATACAAATCTTGTGTAATAAAGACGGAAGAGCCCTTTCTTCTAAACGCATTACACTTTCTACCTGCGGAATTGTAAAAGGTATTTATGATCTTGCCGACAACGGACCTTCTATAAGACTTGCAGTTTCTCTTACAACAGCAGATGAAGACTTACGCAAAGAACTTATGCCGGTTGCAGCAATTAAAGAAAATTCTTTGGAAGAACTTCGCAAAGCAATTGATTATTATGCTCAAAAAAGTGGACGCCGTGTTACACTTGAAGCAGCCCTTCTTCATCAAAAAAATACTACAATTCAGTCTGCAAAAAATTTGGTTGATTTTGCACGTGGTCTTGATGTAAATGTAAATCTTATTCCGTGGAATCCTGTTCCTCAGCTTGATTTTAAAGAACCGGACTGGGAAGAAGTTAGAACCTTTACAGAATATCTGGAAAATGCCGGACTTAATGTAACTCTTAGAACCAGACGTGGAAGAAAAATAGGTGGTGCCTGCGGGCAATTAGGAAAATGGAAGAACTAGAACAAAGCGAAACAATTAATACCAAAAAAGGTGTTTTCTTTATAATCTGCTCTGCTTTTTTCTTTGCACTGATGGCTGTATTTGTACGGCTTGCAGGTGACATTCATTTTGTTCAAAAAGCATTTTTCCGTAACGCAGTTGCATTTATTATAGCACTCGGTGGTACAATCAAGGATGTACGCCTTAATGGGAAAGAAGCCATCCAGATTCCTAAAGGAGCACTTCTCTTTTTGTTTCTTCGTGCCATTGCAGGTTCAATAGGAGTTTTTGGAAACTTTTACGCAATAGACAGAATTCTTTTATCGGACGCAGCAATTTTAAATAAAATGGCTCCATTTTTTACAATCTTATTCAGTTATTTTATCATAAAAGAAAAGATAAGGCCTGTTCCACTCATATGCATTATAATTGCATTTTTGGGCTCAATCCTCATTGTAAAACCTTCTTTTAACTTTACACAGATGCTGCCAACCCTTACAGCATTTATGGGCGGAGTTGGAGCCGGACTTGCTTATGCTTCTATCCGAAAGCTAAGTTACTTAAAATGTAATGGAAAAATCATAATTCTGTTCTTTTCTGCATTTTCTATGCTGCTTTCGGTGCCATATCTTATTACAAGCTTTAATCCTATGACCTGGCAGCAGACAGCCCTTCTTTGCGGAGCCGGAGCTTGTGCTGCGGGAGGTCAGTTTTCGGTAACAGCAGCTTATTATCACGCTCCAGCAAATAAAATTTCTATTTATGATTATTCGCAGGTTTTATTTTCTACATTATTCGGCTTTATTTTCTTTGCACAGATTCCTGATTTTATGAGTATAATTGGATATATAATCATTATTGGAATGGCAATTATAAATTATGTTTTTAATACACTCAAAGGCACTCATATAGAATAATTACAATAAATACCTTGATATGTACTATATTTTCATTTGAAAAAAAAATATATTTAGTTTATAATTATTTTTGGATCGGGGAAAACCTGGAGTACTTAAATGCAAAAGAAAATATATGTAGTCGGCATGTTTGACGATGGAACAGCATCAAAGGTTCAGGCAGCAGTTGCTGCAGTAGCAGGGGTAACTAATGCGGTTGCCAACTGCGAAAAATCTCAGGTTCTTGTAGATTATGGCGATGCCAGTCAGGAAGATGCCATAAATGCTGCAATCACCTCATGCGGTGTCGATGTTATTGGCTAAATAAAATGATTAAGCTCACAATTTTAGACGGTCATGCAGTAAACCCTGGTGATCTTCCATGGGATTTTTTAAATCAATATGCAGATATAACTGTTTATGAAAGAACACCGCAAAATCTTGTAAAAGAGCGTATTGGAAACAGTGACGCAGTTTTTCTGAATAAAATTCAAATCACAGAAGAAATATTATCCGCCTGTCCAAATCTTAAATATATTGGTGTTCTTGCAACAGGTTATAATGTTATTGACATACAAGCTGCAAAACGCCATAACATTACGGTCACAAATATTCCTGCCTATTCAACAGATTCTGTAGCCCAACATGTCTTTTCTTTCATTCTTTATTTTACAAATCAGGCTGCACAACACAGCCAGTCTGTAATGAACGGAGACTGGGTAAAATGTCCTGATTTTTGTTACTGGAATGGAAGCCTTACAGAACTCACAGGAAAAACACTTGGGATTTTTGGCTACGGACACATCGGAAGCCGGGTTGCCCAGATTGGAAAAGCTTTTGGCATGAATGTTATCTGTTGTACACGTACTCCTAAACCTGATATGCCGACTGCAGTAAGCTTTGAAGAATTGTTAAAGTGTTCAGATTTTTTGACACTTCACGCACCTCTTACAGAACAGACAACGAATATTATCAATAAAAAAAGCCTTTCTCTCATGAAGAGCACAGCTTATCTTATAAATACAGCCCGTGGTGGTTTTGTTGTAGAAAAAGAACTTGCAGATTGTCTTAATGCAGGTGGTATTGCAGGTTATGCAGCTGATGTTCTTTTACATGAACCAATGGACAAGGATTCTCCATTCCTTAATGCCAGAAACTGCCTCATAACTCCACACATTGCATGGGCACCATATGAGACACGAAAACGCCTCCAGGGTATTGCAGAGCAAAACCTTAAAGCCTGGCTTGACGGAAAGCCTGTAAATGTTGTTTCTTAAGTGAACTTGTAGGGTCAAGCCCGCTAAGCTATTTTCTTTCAAAAACAGGGATATTTTCTATAGGTGTTTGGACTGTAATGGTCTGCCCGCCTTCGTATTCCTGTCCTGTAAAAATATGCTTCCACTTACCGGCAGGCAGATATACGCTGCGGCTTGTTTGGCCTGCATTCAAAACAGGAGCAACAAGATAGCGGCTTCCAAACATATACTGATCTTTAAGCTCCCAACAGCGTTCATCATCAGGGAACTCATAGAACATAGTTCTCATAACAGGGCTTCCATTCTTACTTGCCTGCTGCATAAGAGTTTCTACATAAGGCTTAAAACTTTCCCTGAGCTTAATCTGAGCTTCCATAATTTTCTGGGCTTCTTCTCCATAAGACCAGATCTCGTTTGGCTGGCCGGTAAACAAATAGCCTCCACCGTAGCCACGCTCAGGATCTTTATCCAGTGGTGGAATATCATGAGGATCGCGGTCTCCATGCAAACGAAGAATTGGACTGAATACCGCAAACTCAAACCAGCGTAAAAGTAGTTCAACAAAGCCTTTATCAGAAGGATTTCCATACATAAAGCCGCCGATATCTGTAGTCCACCATGGAATTCCGGCTAAACCGATATTCAAGCCTTCAACAATTGAGTCCTGCAAGCATTCCCAAGATGACTGCACGTCTCCATTCCACAAAACCTGGCTTAATGTCTGGCTTCCTACCCAGGCACAGCGTTCAAGATTTACAAAGTCCTTGTAACCTGCTTTTTTCATTCCATCATAAAAGGCCTGACTGTACATTTTTGGATAAATATTTGAACAGGAAAGAGCACTTCCAAGCTGGTAGCGATAGTTTCCATAATCATAAACATTGTAATCTGGCTCAGCATTATCAAGCCAGAACATATCAATTCCATAATCTGCATAATTTTTCTTACAGATTTCCCAAAGATATTCCCGAGCCTCCGGATTTGTTGCATCAAAAGTAAGACAGTCGCCGTTAAAGTCGTAGGTCTGATTAGAACCACGTTCTGTTCTGACAAGATAACCTTTTTCCTGCATCTCATAAAAATGTGAACATTTCTTGTCTACGCTTGGCCAGACGCTTACCATTACCTTTGTTCCCATTGCATGAAGTTCATCACACATTGCTTTTGGATCCGGCCAGTATTCCTTATCAAAACACCAGTCTCCCTGACGTGGCCAATGGAAAAAGTCAATTACCATAACATCAAGATGGATTCCCATTTCTTTGTATTTGCGTGCAACAGTAAGCACTTCTTCCTGAGTACGATAACGAAGCTTACACTGCCAGAAACCAAGGTATTCTTTTGGCATAACAGGAGCACGACCAACAGCGGCCGTAAAATTTTCCATAATCTGTGCAGGAGTGTCTGCAACTGTAATCCAGTAATCCATAACCTTTGTACATTCACTAGTCCATTCTGTAATATTCTTTGCAAAGTTTGCGCGGCCTACTGCAGGATTATTCCACAAAAAGCCATAGCCCAGGGAAGATAATGCAAAAGGAATGGAAATCTGACTGTTGCGCTGAGCAAGCTCAAGACTACAGCCTTTCATATCAAGATAAGGAACAGGATACTGCCCCATTCCAAAGATTTTTTCCTGATCGTTTGGTTCAAAGCGGACTGTAAGCTTGTAGTCACCACCTATAATTCCACGCCAGTCGCGGGCGACAACCTTTGTACAGTTAGAATGCTTTGTAGCCTGTGGATCATAAGAACGGAAATATTCATGGATAATTCTTTTATCATCCTTATAAAAACTGAGCACACCGTTATTGTTAAGGCATGCTTTAAGTCTTCCGTTTGTAATTTCTGCTCCATCTTTGCTTACACAAATAACAGCAGTTCCTTTATTAATTTTTTGTGTTAATCCCCAGTCATTGTCTTCAAAATTGCGCTCAAGTGTTGAACGGATTCTTAGTGAATCTTTTCCCCATGGCTCAATCATAAGAGTTTCGTTTCCTTTTTTGAATACAAGTGTGTTTTTGGCTTCGTAAAACATAGAATAATCCTTATTAGAAAATAAATTATGAGATATTATATCATATAAGTTTGATTTTAATAGGTTAAATTAGCAAAAGATTTTAGAATTCTTTCGTGTTCCGGGAACTGAATGGAAGTATCTGATTCGGGCACGCTTACTGCTTTAAATGCAGCCCACGCATCCTTTAAAGGAATTAAAGCTGCAGCCTCCCCTGCTTTTTCCCACTGGCTGTATCCGGTTCTAAGCGCCAGATCAAAGGTATCGGTGCAAAGTGTAATTTCATAAGGAATCCATACAACCCCATCTTTTACAACATAGTGCCCGTTTGGAATTTGAGTTTTTGCCTCTTCTTCAGAAACCCCGGAATCAAATGCAATATAAATATGACCAGGAATTGTTACAAACGCAGTTTTAATTCCAATTGCTTCAAGCAGCGAACAATTCATAATAGAAAGGTCATCACAGTCTCCACCGTGATAAGAGAGGGTCTGATAAGGAAACTGAAGGAAGTCTATTGTAAGTCCACCAGTATTATCTGAATATGCAGAACTCGGGTCTATTACATAGTTAATTCCATATTCTTTGAGAGCACAGAAAAGCGCACCTGCATACTGAATATTCAAAGGAATATCTTTACGAACCGAAGATTTTACAATTGATTTAACCTGCCTGGCAAATTTTTGAGCACAGGAATCTCTTGGAGAAGCAAAAGCTGCAGCCTGTCTGTCATCTTCCCAGGTCATAGAGTTACGGCTTAAGGTTGTAAATGAAAGAGTCTGTGAATAATCCTTTGCTTTATTTAAAAGCTTATATTCAACTGTAACCTGAGCTGTTGTCATTGATTCGGAAAGCTGTGAAAGGATGCTTTCGTTTAAGAGAGCCGTAATCTGAATCTTAACCTGTTCTCCCTGTTTGATTTTATCAAAGGAGCCCACAAGAGTTCTGGCAAGCATATACTGTTCATTGTAAAAATACACATGGACATCGGTAATTGCGGCTTCTTCATTATTTGCAAGAGTAATTGTTCCAAAAGGATTATCAATATAATGCGCATAAAAAACCGGAAAAAGCGGACTTAAATCTACCTCTGGAATACTAATATTAGAAGAATAACGCAGGCCCTTAGAAAAATTATAGGTAATTCCAATTCCTGCATGAATACTATGCGAAAGAATTCCATCTAAAAGATTAAGTGATTTATAGCCTGCATTTAGAGAAGCATATAACTCCGGAAGAATGTGAAATTCAAACGAAAGTCTTGCTCCGTATAAAAAGCCTCTTTCTGAAGGAAGCTTGTTTTTTTTGTTTTGAATAATTGTCCAGATTCCACCTAAGAGTTCCGGATACATATAAAAGCGGTCGCTTAATCTAAAGGAATAGCCGGCTCCAATACCATAATCAATATAGTTTTCGGCATTAATTCCGTCTTCAATCATATTTACATAAGAACCCTGTACAGAAAAAAGCAGCTTGTCATTTGCACGGAATGTAGCAGGAGAAAAATCAAAAGCTGCAGTTCCACCAAGTCCAAGCTTACAAAGATCATTACTAAAATAAGTATATATTGGAAAAGCCCTTATAGAAAATTCTGCTGCTTTTGCCTGAGCCAGCGGTAAAATTCCGCAGAAGGAGAAAACATATAAAAGAACTGCACAAAAAACTGATTTTTTGCTTACGAGCTTCATTCCTTTCTCCGCTCTATAATCCAAGCTTATTTTTTAAGTTATCAAGTCCTGATTGAGCCGTCTTATTTCCCGGATCCATTTCCAGAGCTTTCTGATACATCTTCATGGCTTCGTCATAATTTTGTTCAATAGTACAGATGTTTGCAATATTATTCATTGCAGCTGCAGTTCCTGCCTTTTGGAATTCTGCCTTTGCTTCTGAATAGCGCTTTGCACGAACAAGAGCAACACCAATCTTATTATGATCGCCGGTTTTCTTAAGATTTTCTACAATAGGATTCAAATCTGTATAAATATAGTTGTTAACGGCAGTATCAAGCTGTTCAACAAGATATGTATCTGAAGGCTTTGGAAGATTCTGAGAAGCAACATTAAATACAACAGGCTTATAAACGGTCCAGGCTTCTTCTACAAGAATAAACTCATAGATTCCTTCTTCATCAAGCAGGAGCTTTTTAAGTTCATAAGCACCCTTGTTTTTACTTGTTGTAAATCCATGTTCATATTCTGCCATAGAAAGTGGAAGATAAACTTTATTTTGTTCTTCATCAATCAAAACCGATTCCAAATCTACAAAATGATTTGTGGCAGCAGAAGGAGAAAGCGCTAAATCTACAAATACAATAAAATCATCTTCGGTAACCATATAGGCACAGCTTATACCCTGGGATTCAAGACAAGACATAAGAAGAATACCAATATCATCATAGTCTCCGCTAAGACATTCCATTGTCTGCAAAGGATAAAGAATAGAATCTTCTTCTTCGGTGGCATGATAGCTTATAAAAGGTGTAAGAGTATCTTCTGAATAAGTAATATTTGCACAACGAAGAGCAAGGAACATACCTGCAGCAAACTGAATGTTTCTGTTCATACCTGTTGCAAGCTGGTTTCGGGCAATCCCCGCTACAGATTTTGCAAAGTTCTGAATTTCCGGAGTTTCTGAAGAAACAAAGGAACTTAATGCAGCCTTATCACTCCATACAAAAGCGTTTCGGTTTCGTATAGAAAGGTTTACACTTTGTTTAATCTGTCTTTTTTGACCAAGGATTTCATAATCAATAGTAACGGTTCCTGGAATGAGTCCGTTCTCACTAAAGCTCATGATGGCATCCGAAAAATCAATATACAAAGGAATCTGTGTACTCTTATAGCGGTTTATTCTGGAAACATGACCACATTCAATTACATTCGAGGTATATTTGTCTGCATCAAAATAAATATGAACGTTACGAATTTCTGCAGACTCATGATTTGTAATTGTAAGCATACCGCATTCATTATCACGGTAAATTCTGCTGAATGAAGGATAGATATCTCCGTACTGTTCAAGACTGACTGTTACAGCCTTTGCTTTTCTTGCACTGCTTCCAACAGTTTTATTTATTTTAATTCCAACTCCTGCATAAAAGCCATTGTTAAAATTAGAAAAATCCTTCTTTATGTAAGATAAATAACCACCATTTATTGTAAGAATAAAATTTGGATTAAAGCGGAAGCCTAAATCTGCATAACCGTGATAATATAGTCCGTTTGGATTGTAGGTTGCATAAACTGCATTTGCTTCCCGTACATTTACATAACCGGAATTAATACCAAAACCACCGCCTATTCCTGTATAAATACGTGAAAGCGGGAAAAAATAAAGTCCTAAATCAAGACCGCCTCCATAAAGCTGAATAGGTTTTGTAAAACCATCCGGCTTAAACATGGAATAGTTTCCTTCAATACCAAAGGTTAAAAAACTAAAAAGATTTAAATCGGCCTGAATAAAACCAGAAAAACCGATTGGCATTTTTTTATCTAACTGGATATTTACTGCTGGGGCTGCTGTAAAAGTAAAGTCTGCGGCAGGTAATTTAAAAATAAAAAGAAATAAGATACCTGCTGCAATGCAAAAACGCTTCAATTATTCACTCCGATTGCTATTAATCTTCTATATATATAACTATTTAATTATACTCTATGATGAAGTTTATTGTCAATTTTTGATATCTATGTCTTAGTAATTATTTGTTATTTATATTAAAGGTTTAACCTGAATTTCAATAAAAACAACATATTTTTTCCACTTTTAAGCATTTTGATGTTATAATAAATATATAACATATATTTCCCTATCATCGGGAAATATCAGGGGGAAAAAATTGAAAACTTTTGGCGGTCCAGTCCTCTTTTTGGACAGGTCGGACATCAACACTGACGAAATTATTCTGGAAAATTACTTAAAAGAGCTTCCTAAACAGGAATTAAAAACACATCTTTTTGAAGAACTTAAAATAGAAGGCTTTAATCCAAAAGCAGATGTAGTAGGAACAAAAGTAATTATTACCAGGGAAAACTTTGGATGCGGAGCAGCAAGAGAACACGCAGCTTCTGCACTCGAGGTAAACGGTATTTTTACAGTTGTTGCCCCTACCTATGCAAAACCATTCCGTCAGGATATGTTTGCCTGCAACCTTATGGGTATTGAAATTGACAGAAAATCACTTGCAGATATGTTCAAAACCTTTGCCAGCAAAGATACTGAATGTAAAATCGTTATTAACGACGATGGAACAGCAAAGGTAAAGCTCATTGCAGGCTCACTTTCAAAAAGCTATCCATTCCAGCTTGATGATGCAGAAAAAGCATTATTAGCTAACGATAACTGGCTTGGCTTTGCAGAAAGCAAATTCTAGGAATTAAATTAAGCCTTTTTCCTTAAGCTTTTCACAGATAATCTCAACAATCTGATCCGGAAGAAAATTTACCGTATCTATAATAAGGTCTACAAAATCATAATCGTTATTATCTATGCCGTAAAACTCCTTATAGCGGCCGGTATCTTCCCTGTCACGCATTGCTGTAAATTCTTTTATTGCCTCTAAATTCCCGCCTTCACGATTAAAAATGCGCTGAGCGCGGGTTTCGTCACTTGCATAAAGATAAACCTTAAAGTCTGCTTCCTTGAGCATCCATATTGCAAGACGGCTTCCAAGTACACAAGGCTCTGCAAGTGCAAGCTCTACCTGATGCTTATCTACATATTTATCATAGGAGTCATCATTTTTTGCAGCTTCTATAACTTCTTTTAAAGTCATTCCCTTTTCTTCTGCAAGCTGGCGGAAAGTATAATTAATCAGTTTTAATCCAAGCTTCTGAGCCAGTAAACCGCTGACGGTTGTGTTTCCGCAGCCCGATTTTCCACTTATTGCTATACGTAAATCTTGTTTCATATATGCCTCCTGTATGTGCCCTTCGACTAGCTTTGGGACCGCGCTTACTCTACATTCTTACTCTGTTCACGAATATTTTCAAGAGCATCCTTTGCGTTTATTACCATTGCTCCAACTTCTGAAAATTGATTTTTACTGCCTATTGTATTAATTTCTCTGTTCATTTCCTGGCAGATAAAATCCAGTCGCTTTCCAGGAACAGGATTATTTTGAATTTCATTTTTCATTGCGCTAATGTGACTGAATAAACGTACAATTTCTTCATTAATAGTATATTTAACAAGCATTGCAGCTGTCTCTGTCATTATGCGGTTCTGATCTGCGTTTTCGCCAAGCAGTTCATTAAAGCGGCTTGTAATCTGTTCTTTAAAATATTGTTCCATCTTTGGCTGCCAATCTTTAAAGAAGCCGGCACAGTTTTCCAGGACTGTAAGTTTTTCTTCAAGGTCTTTTTTAAGATTTGCACCTTCCCTTTCTCTGTCAGAAACAAAACGGTCAAATGCTGCATCAAAAACCGGATCTATGAGAGTCTTATATTTTTCTACATCATATTCCTTATTTGAATTAAGAACTCCATCCTGATTAATAAGAGCATAAATAGCTGCAGCCGGATGAACGCCTGCAATTCCTGCTGCAGCTGCAATCTGTCTGTAAGCCTCCATATAAGTTTTGGCAAGCTGGGTATCTACGCTTATCTGTGCATCAGAATGATTTTCCTTAATACGGATATAAACATCAACCTTGCCGCGGGTAACTTTTTCGCTTATTTTTGTGCGGAAATAGCTTTCAATTGGATTAAGGTATGTTGGCAGATTAATTGTAAGATCCAGAAAGCGTGAGTTTACCGATTTGATTTCTACAGAAACAACAGTTTGTTCAGATGTAACTTCTTCATAAGCATAGCCGGTCATCGATGTCATATTTATACCTCTTTAAAAATCTCTTTTCCAAGCTTCCAGTTATCACCGGCACCCATTGTTATAAAAAGATAACCATCCGGGTATTCTGGTGGAAGAGGTTTTTCAAGCTCGGATTGAGCAATATCCTTTGCATCAAGAATTTCTTCTTTATAATAAATTGCATTATTTTTTGCAGCAGTTGTTCCTTTTTCATTCTGGTGTTCTAAGGTTTTTTCGTAAAGATCTTTTCCTGTTATATTAAAATCTGCAGGGTTTTCGCGGGCAGAACTATAAATCTTATGAAGAATTACAACATCTGCACTGTCCATACTTTCGGAAAATTCTTTAAGCAGCCCTTGTGTACGACTGTAAGTATGACTCATAAAATCCAGAATAATTTTACGGCCTTTATAAAATTCACGATAGCCTTCCAGTGTTGTTTTTACTGCTGTAGGATGATGACCATAATCATCAAGAACTATAACATCATTACCCGAAGGTGTCTTAAATTTTCTTACAACTTCGCTTCGGCGTTTTCCACCTGTAAAAGCAAGAAGTCCTTCTGCTATTTTGTCTGCATATTCTGAAGGATGTTTTCCAAAATAACGGAGAATCTGGCAAACAAGGGCTACGGCTGCGGCAGCATCCATTACTTCATGTTTTCCAGGCATTTGAATTGCAAATTCTTTTTCAAACGCACCAAGCTTAAAGTTGTTTTTTTCATTTTCTACACTGCAGAATGTAAGCTTATAATCTCCGCCGGCATTTACTCCATAAGGGACCATGTGAATATCCGGGCGCTTGTTATAGGCAATAAGAGCTGTTTCAACCGCTCCTGGATCATCTGCACAATAAATGAGTTCTCCGAACATAGGAAGCCTGCATATATAATCAACAAAGGCCTGTCTTATATCTTCATAAGTTGGATAATAGTCTTCGTGATCAAGTTCTACCGAAGTAAGAATTATTTTTTTTGGGAAAAACGACATAAAATGGCGCTGGTATTCGCAGGTTTCGGCAACAAAAATTGATTTTGATTTTTTATCCTGTGGTTCCAGTTTTTCTATCAGCGGCGAAGTATAGGTACAGGTATTTCCAAAAGAATTAATCATGGAACCTGCAAGAATCTGAGATGGAATATCGTCTATATGCTTTAAGATTGTTCCAACAAGACCGGTTGTACTAGTCTTTCCGTGAACTCCGCAGACTCCACAGGAATAAGCCAGGCTTGAATAAAAACCAAGGGCTTGTGTATACAAAAGACACGGAATATTTCTTTTTACTGCTTCTATAAGATCCGGATTTTTGTCCAGTTTATAGGCAGCAGAATAAACTACATATTGAACATCATCTGTAATGTTTTCTTTGGCAAAAGGAAGAGCTTTGAGCCCTAGTTTTTCGATTATTTCATCTGTATAAAAATGTTCTGAAACGTCGCTGCCGGTAATAACAGCTCCGTTATGATAAAAGATTTCTACAAGGGCAGCCATTCCGGTTCCCTTAATTCCTACAAAATGAATATGAATACCATTAAGGTTTTGCGGAAGTTTAAGATTTTCATTTATTTGTGACATATTGTTATTATAAAAAAAGAACCCTCATTTTGCAACGCAAAATGAGGGTAAGGATGTAAACAAAATTTCAGGAACGAGTCCAAAAATAACCTAATTAAATTCTCTCTCAAGAATAACTTCTTTTGTATCCTTTCTTGTGAGAGTTACGTAACTGTTACCAGGAATTCCAGGGCCTTTACGATAACTGATTACATAATCAGTAAAAGGTTCAAGCGGTGGAACATTAAAAGTAATTTCCTTATTAACGTCACGTGTTGCTTCAAAGGCATTGAAAGTTGTAGTACAGCATGAAGTAATACAATTTTCATCGCCAAAATCAGAGCGAGGCTCTTTATATAAAAGCCTAAGGGTTAGCTTAAGAGGTTCTCCTGCAGGAAGCTCTACCGGAGACCAGTAAGTTAATTTTTCGGCTTTTTGTGTTTCTAAATTATTATATGTAACATATAATGCACCACTAAGTTCGTTTTTCTTATAAAGTTGAAAATAAATATATGCTACATCAATATCTTCATTAGCTGAATAAGCAAGACTCACACTTTTTACAGTTCTACAGCCTGTAAAAAATGAAGTGCCAATCATAATGGTAAGAATTGTGAGTAAAAGATTTTTTATTGAATTATAAGTTTTTTTCATTCCCACCCTCATTATTTTTTATGCCTGTAAACTCAAGTAAATCTGATCGGCAAGTCCAAAGCCTGCATTTTTGTCATTGCAGTTGCATATTCATCAAAAAGCATGTCTTCATACATGCTCTGGGCAAAATCGCTTTCGTTTGCCTTCATTATTGTCTTTCTCATAGAAGAAAGCATCTGCTTTACAAAAAAGCCTTCAAGTTCAAGGGATTTTTCATAAAGAGTGCTTGTTTTATCAATTGTTTTTGCCTGAACGTGAGGATTAGCCTGATTACGGGCTGCACCAGCAGCAATTGCAGTTTTGTCTGATTCTAAAGTATAAGTGCCTTCATATCCTGTTGTATAATCTCCCTTGAATTCACCAGCCTTTACAATCTGAGAAGAAGACAAAGTTCCCCGTCCATCATCCTGTGCCTGTAAACGTGCAACAAGATCAGAAAACTTTGCATTATCGCTGTTGGTACGTGCTGTATTTAATGCACCCTGACCACCAGTAATTCCGCTATATGTATTTGAAACTAATCCTACGTTCATTCAGCCTACCTCTTCAAATTGACAGCAGTTGACAACATATTATCACTTGTCTGGATTGCCTTTGAATTAAATTCGTAGGCACGCTGTGCAACAATCATCTGTACCATTTCGTTTACAACGCTTACGTTACTCATTTCGAGGAACTTGTGGCGTACATCACCAAAGCCGTCATATCCAGGGCGACCTTCAATTGCTTCTCCCGAAGCATTTGTTACCTTAAAAAGATTATCACCTTCTGCCTGTAAACCTACAGGGTTTGGAAAGCGGTAAAGTTCAATCTGTCCAACTTCAATCGGATCATTTCCGCCGTTAACCTTTACACTAACAAGACCTGTCTGAGTAATATTGAGTGTGCTTACATCATAACCTTCAGGCAAGATGATTTCAGGCATTACGCGGAGTCCGTTATTTGTAACTAACTGACCGTTTGAATCTACTTTAAATGTACCATCGCGGGTATAAACATAAGAACCATCATACTGCTGAACGCGGAAGAATCCTTCACCAACGATTGCAACGTCTGTATCAACACCTGTGTTCTGCAAAGAACCCTGGTTCATAATACGCTGAGTTGCTCCAACTTTAACACCTGTTCCCTGCTGAATTCCAACTGGAGTTACAGTATCTTCTGTAGCCGGAGTTCCTGCAAGCTTAAGATTCTGATAAAGCAGATCTTCAAACTCTACTCTCTGCTGTTTATAACCTGTTGTATTTACGTTAGAAAGATTGTTTGAAATTGCATCAATATTTGACTGCTGTCCGTTCATGCCGGTTGCGGCTGTCCATAAGCTTCTTACCATTTATCTACCTTCCTGCCAAATTACTGGAGCACGGCAACCTTCTGCCACAGTGTTCCCATCATTGAATCTTCAGAAGTGATAGCTTTCTGGTTTGCCTCGTATGCACGGTTTACTTCTATCATCTGAACCATTTCGTTTACAACGTTTACATTACTTGTTTCGGAATAATTCTGAACAAAACGTGGACGTTCATTTCCTTCTGCAATATGAGCAGGGCCTGCAATATCATTTGTTGAATAAAAGCTTTCGCCCATCTTTTTAAGATAACGCTCATTATCAAAACGAACTACACGGAAGCGGTCAATTTCTTCACCTTCTTCACTAATGATTACACCATCCTGATTTACTGTGAACTTATTGTTTTCTACATGAATAATTCCATTTTCACCAAGAACCGGATAACCATCTTTTGTTTCGAGAATACCTTCTTTACCGATTAAAAAATCACCATTACGTGTGTAGCGTTCGCCGGCTGGTGTATCTACAACGTAAAAGCCAGGTCCGCCAAGAGCAATGTCTGTACTGGTATTTGTAAGCTTAAAAGAACCCTGGGTAAAGTCAATGTAGTTTTCGTTTGTCTCTACACCAAGTCCAAGTTTTCCGATTACAGGGGCGGCATCTGCACTACCCATTCCATTCGGAATCTGATATACACCGTCTGCATTTGTACGGCGTAAAAGAAGCTCTGGGAACGATTTTGAAACTGTAATATCACGTTTATATCCGGCTGTATCTACATTAGCCAGATTATTGGATATTGCGTCCAGCCTGTTCTGCTGAGCATTCATACCGGAAGCTCCGGTATACCATCCACGAATCATATAATATTTATCCCCCTGAAATTTTCGAAGACTACTAGCATTCAATGTTGTAAAGCTAAAAAATGCATTCGCATTTTTTTTAACGCTTTGCTATTTAACACCGGCCGCCAGCGGCCTTACACATGTTTAATCCTTACTCTTAATGTCGGAATCTATAAAAAAAAGTTTAGAATAAATAATTAGTTTGCAAATTCCGGCTTTCAGACTTATAATAAAAGTTACATCAGAAAATTCTATGGAGATAATATATGGCAAAAAATGATGAACCAAGAGTGCTGGCATTGATTTTAGGAGGAGGAAAAGGTACAAGACTTTACCCTCTTACAAAAGAACGCTCTAAACCTGCTGTTTCTTTTGGTGGTAAATATCGTATTGTAGATATTCCACTTTCTAACTGTATCAATTCAGGCTACAAAAAAATATATCTTTTGACACAGTTTAACTCTGCTTCACTTCACCTTCACATTACAAATTCCTACAATTTTGACCGCTTCTCTGGCGGATTCGTAGAAATTCTTGCTGCAGAACAGACTCTGGAGCATTCGGGCTGGTATGAAGGAACTGCAGATGCTGTACGAAAGAATTTTATTCATTTTAAGACACAAAAACCAACTCATTATGTAATTTTGTCTGGTGATCAGCTTTATAAGATGGATCTTCGTGCCTTTATGGACGCACACATTAAATCTGGTGCCGAAATTACTATTGCAACAACTGCTGTAAACAGAAAGGATGCTTCAGGCTTTGGAATCATGAAAATTGATGAAAAGAGCCGTGTTAAAGAGTTTATGGAAAAACCAAAACCAGACATGAATATTGATGCCTGGAAGATTCCTGCAGAAGCACGTGGAGCACTCCCCCCAGAAAAAGAATATCTTGCTTCTATGGGTATTTACATCTTTAATGCAAATACTATGGAAGAATGCCTTTTAGGCGAAAATGAAAAATACACGGACTTTGGTAAAGAAATCCTTCCACTTGCAATTGGTAAGAAAAAGATTTGTTCTTACGTTTTTGACGGATACTGGGAGGATATCGGAACAATCAGAAGCTTCTACGAAGCAAACATTCAGTTGACAGAGCCATGCCCGGCATTCAATTTCTATTCAAACAATTCACCAATATATACACACATGCGTAACCTTCCACCTTCAAAAATTAACAAGGCGGATATTACAAGCTCCCTTACTTCTGAGGGTTGTATCATTACAGAATGTAAACTTAACAAATCTGTAATCGGTGTACGCTCTATTATAGAGAAAGGAACGGAGTTAGATGGTGTTATCATGATGGGTGCAGACTATTACGATGATGATGATGAAAAGGCAGATTACATTGCCGCAGGAAAACCTGTTACCGGCATTGGTAAGAACTGCAAAATCGCAAATACCATTATCGATAAAAATGCCCGCATTGGTGACAATTGTCAGATCGGTGTAAGCGGTAAAAAATACGATGACGGAGACCACGGTTCTTTCTACAGTGCCGATGGAATAATCGTTATACGTAAGGGGGCTGTGATTCCTTCAGGAACTGTAATTTAGTTCCTGTTACGAACACAGACCTCCAGCGGTCTTACACATCTTCACCTAGTTTTCTGTGCAGAGTTTTACGGCCTATGCCCAAAAGCTCTGCACATTTTGTTTTATTTCCATTACAGAACGCAAGATTCTCCTGAATGATTACCATTTCGGCTTCATCAAGAGTCATTCCAATTGGAATTGAAATTGATTTTTCTTCATCCTTTTCGCGGACACTGGCAGGAAGGTCATCTATTTTAATTTCTTCGCCTGTACACATTACAACTGCACTTTCTACACAGTTTCTGAGTTCACGGATATTTCCAGGCCAGGAATATTTCATAATTGCAGATTTGGCACGATTATCAAAGCCTGCAATATTCTTCTGGTTTTCGATATTAAACTCACGTAAAAATGCATGAAGCAAAAGCGGAATATCATCCTTACGTTCGCGTAAAGACGGCATAGGAATACGTACAACATTCAAGCGGTAGAATAAATCTTCTCTAAAACGTCCCTCTTTAACCTCTTCTTCAAGATTCCTGTTTGTAGCAGCTACAATTCTTACATCCACACTTACGCTTTGTGTTCCACCTACTCTTTCAAAAGATTTTTCCTGAATTACACGTAAAAGCTTTACCTGAGTAGACGGATTTATTTCTCCAATTTCATCCAGGAAAATTGTTCCACCGTTTGCTACTTCAAAGCGGCCTTTGTGAAGGGAATCGGCTCCTGTAAAGGCACCTTTTTCATAACCAAAAAGCTCACTTTCCAAAAGAGTTTCACTAAGGGCTGCACAATGAACAATTACAAAAGGCTTATCTTTTCTTGGCGATTTATCATGAATGGATTTTGCAACAAGCTCTTTACCAACTCCGCTTTCTCCTGTAATAAGGACATTGGCTTTAGAAGGAGCGGCTTTTTCTATAAGAGCACGAACCCTGTTAAGCTCGGCACTCTTACCAATCATTCCGTCGGTGGTGCTGCCGGTTTTAATCTTTTGTTGCAGCTCGTTGATTATCTGCTGCTGCTCGCGGCCTTTGAGGGCATTTTTTACAATAAGATTAAGGTGATCAAGATCCAGAGGCTTGGTCAAAAAGTCATAGGCACCGGCTTTAATTGCGGCAGTTGCATCTTCAATAGAACCGTGTCCTGTAAGAACAATAATGGGAATTCCAGGATTTTCGGTAGTAACTCGACGAACAACCTCTTCGCCAGGAATTCCATCCATACGCAGGTCTGTAATTACAAGGTCTATTCCACCGGTTGCAATTTTTGCAAGTCCTTCCTTACCGTTTGCAGCTTTTTCTACATTATAACCTTCCAGCTCAAAGTTGTCGGCAAGTCCATTACGGATGTTTTCTTCATCATCAATTGTAAGAATTGTAAACATGTTTTCTCCTACGACTCAATAGCAAGCTTTCCATCCTGCTGCAGCGGGAACACCATGGTAAAGACAGTTCCTTTACCTTCTTTTGATTCTACCGAAATATCACCGGAAAATTCTTTAACAATTTTATAAACCATTGTCATTCCTAGTCCGGTTCCATTTGCTTTTGTAGTAAAATAAGGCTCGAATATTTTTGAAACTGTCTCATTTTTCATACCACAACCGTTATCACTTATGATTATATAATACTTGTTGTCGGCAGAGGCACATTCAATAGTAAACTCGCCTGTATATTTTGAAGCCTTAGCTCCAAGATTTTCTTTTTTCTGATTTATGGCAGCAAGTGCATTTTGTGCAAGATTGATTATTACATCACGCAAAAGCTTTTCATCAAGCATAAGGCGTGATTCGGCATCTTTAATTATGAGTTTAACATTTATATCATTGTCATGAAACTCTGGTGTAAAAAAGTCTACAATATTTTGTATTAGAGCCGACGGTTTTTTTAGCTGCAGCTGCGCATTAACAGGACGAACAGCAAAAAGAAAATCCATAATAAGCTTATTAAGATGTTCAATTTCATCATTTACAACATCAATATGATCTTCAACAAATTTTTTATCGGGAAGAATATCATCATTTTTTCGGGCTTTTTCCAATGCCTTTTGAATAAGCTGTATATGAATCGAAATTGCACCAAGAGGATTTTTTATTTCGTGGGCCATTCCAGCCGCAAGATTAGTAAGATTAGCCATATTTTCCATGCGGTGTAAAAGCACTTCCTGGTTTTTCTTTTCGGTAACATCGCGGACAAGAATAATTTTACCGGTTGTTTTTCCATCATGCATCAGCGGTGTCATTGTAATACTTAAAAAACGGACAGAACCACCGGGAGTCATTACAGTAAAATCTTCTGAAGAATTGGTAATTTCTTTTTCGTAGCATTTTTTAAAGTAGTCACCAATTTCTTCATCTTCCATAATTTCCCAGATAGGACTTGAAGAAGCTTTTGGGTCATCAAGATAAACAGAAAAACTTAAACGACTCTCTACAATTTTGTTTGATTGCTGCAGATAAAAATCATTATCAACAATAAGAAGTCCTGCAGAAATACATTCCAGAATGGAATAGAGGTTTTCATTTTCCTCTACCATATCGTCAAGAAGAGAAATGAGTTGTTCATTCGAAAGCTTTCCTACTTTTTGCGAAACCCGCTTTACATATCCTCTCATACGCCGGCAAATACCTTCCCGTATAAAACATTAATTTTATTTATATCTCGGACAAGACTTTCTAAAGCCGCATCTACCTTTTGATTATACAAAGTTACATTTTCATAACATTGACGAAGCACCTTAGATAATTCAACACATGCTTCACTGCCTGCCATTGTAGACATTACAGGACGAACACAATCTGTAATTCCGTTTAAAAAGATTTTGAATTCTACTCTTGGTTCAAAGCCTGCACAGTCCTTTACAACTTCTGCGCAGTCAGGAATTTTTCCGTGAATTACAGAATTAAAAAAGTTCTTTGCCTGAAGCCGAACCTTGTCTGCAGGAACCGGCAGGAATGTTAAAAGGAATTCATTAATTTCGCCATGAAAATATTCGTTATGAAAAACACGTTTTATTACATCCTGCTGAACTTCGGGTGAACGGTTCTTAAAATTATATGTACGTACTCGCGAAAGAATGGTTTCCATAATTGCGCTTCGGTGACTTGTTAAAAGAATGAAAACACAGTCTGTAGGCGGTTCTTCCAGAATCTTTAAAAGAGCATTTCTTACGCTGACCTGCATACTTTCTGCATTTTCGATTATTACAGTTTTCTTACCTTCATCACTTCTTATGCAGGCCCACTTTTCCATATTGCGAACCTGATTTACAGGAATGGAATCATACAGAAAATCACTTTCGAGCTTAAGGGAATCGGCTTCGAGTTCTCCACAGATTTTAACAGTTTCATCAAACGGAGGCAGCTCTCGCGGAAAATCAAGCAGCTCAAGATTTTCATTTATTTTTTCCATAAGGACTGCAATTTTAGATAAGTTAGTTTCACCTTCCCAAAGGATTCCGCTGAACCTGAGTGTCAACTTTCTTATACTTCTTAAGAATAAATATCTTGTAGCTTTTAAGTGACTGTCATTATCGCGATAGGATTTTATAAAAGAATCTTTTGCAGCAGAAATTTCTAAAGAACAGTCCCTGGGGCCCATGAGCAGAAGGTTTGTAGAATTAAGAGCCTTATGCCGCAGACAGGAAGGACATTCACAAAGCCAGTGTGCTCTTTCATCGGCATTGCAGGAAAGAACACGTGCAACCTCTAAAGCCGCAGTAAGCTTTCCCGTACATTCGGCACCAGAAAAAAGTACTGCACCGGGAAAGGTGTTTGAATTAATATCTTTGATAATTGATTTTGCTGCTTCCTGCCCTACCAGATTTTCAAGCATTTTTTACCCCCGCCAGAATCTTATTACATTTAAAACTGCGGTTGCTTTTCCAGGTTCAGAAAGTTTTTGCTGTTCCTGGAATTCCTGAAGATTCTGATTTGAATAATCAAGCATAGGTGTAAGCAGTTTTACTATTACACTGCCTTCAAAAAGCTTAGAACAATCAAACCATGGTTGATTCATTAATATAAAAATTATAAAGAAGATAATAACAAATCCTTCGAGGATTCCAAAGAAAAATCCAAGAGAACGGTCAAGACCTTTTATAATTTCGCCATCAAAAATGCGTTCGATTATTGTCTGAATGATTTTTACAATAAGGAAAATTACAACAAAAATGAGTAAAAAGCAAAGGATAAGAGATATGGTTTCATTTTTTACAAGCTGGTTCATGTGGCCAACAAGCTTCTTGTGAAAAAAGAACGCCCCTATAAGTCCCAGAATCCAGCAAAGCTTTCCAAATATTGCTTTAATAAAACCCTTGGTTCCACCAATTATTGCAAAAATGAGTACAACTAAAAGAATGATAACATCAAGTAAAGTAAATGACATTTTTATTTTTCCCCTCTGATTTGATTATACAATATTTGAGCTATTTTTTCAGCAGGTTTTATATCTCCGGTAAGTTTTTTGACGTTGGCTGAATATTGTGCGCGGGTGGTCGGATCCAGCAGAGTCTGCAGATTTGACTTAAGATTGCTGCCGGTAGCCTGGTCTCCCAAAAGAACAAGTGCTGCATTACGCTGGCGGAAAAATTCGGCATTGTCTACCTGGTCGCCACGGGTACCGCTGCCACAAAGAGGAATGAGTACCAATGGTTTTGCAAGAACTGCTGCTTCCCAGATAGAATTTGCACCTGCTCTGGAAAGAATAACATCTGCAGCTGCAAGCACGTCCGGCATCTGTTCATAAATAAATTGATAAGGCTTATAGCGGCCCTTGTATTTTTCTTTAAGCTCCTGCTCGGTTGTGCTGTCTGCATTGAGTAAACCTGTCTGGTGCACTACTGTAAAGTGATCGCAAAGCCAGTTTAAGTTAGTCCAAACTAACTCATTTATCTGTTTAGCACCGGAGGAACCGCCAAGAACAAGCAAAACCGGCAGAGTGTCTGAGATTTGAAGAAACTCCCTGCCCTTTTTGCTGTCTGCATTGTATATTACCGGGCGCACAGGATTACCTGTAACAGCAACGCGGTTCTGGTCTGCAGGAGGCAGTCTTTTTTTTGTTTCTTCGTAGGAAACAAACATTGTATCTGCTGATTTAAAATTTAATCTGTTAGCTAGTCCTAACGTAAAATCACATTCATGAGTAAAAACCGGAATCCCAAGATGCTTTGCAGCTAAAACAGGAGGTACACTTACAAAGCCGCCTTTTGAAAATAAAATTGCAGGGCGTATTTTTTTAAGGATGCGTCGGGCTGCAAAATACCCGCCGACAATTCGGAAAAGATCGGTAAAATTCTGCCAAGAAAGATAGCGGCGCAGCTTGCCGGAAGGAATACCGTAAAAGGAATCTGCAGTTGGTGAGCCATCCGGGCCAATTGCTTTTTTTACAAGCTGTCCGTCCATTCCTTTTGAGCAGCCAATCCAATTTATAGTAATCTGATTATTATCTTTTTTAGCCAGAGCCTTTATTTCGTCTGCAACAGCAAGACCCGGATATATGTGGCCTCCTGTTCCTCCACCTGTAAAGGCGATAACGTTTT
>JAILBH010000019.1 GCA_024681195.1 Treponema sp. | reverse complement strand
AGCCCATCCATTCAATAAGACCGCGGAATAATCTTTTATGTTCAGTAAATTTACAAAGCTCAGTTATTACTTTTTTATCTATAAGCTTAAAGTCAGTTGCATTCTCCGTAATCCGCATACCGCACATTTTTTTTATCATTGCATAAAACAAATGAGAGCCTGCATTTTTTATAAAAGATTTTTTTTCTGTAGACTTACGGATGCTTGCAACAACCTCTGCACCTTGTTCCCATTTTTCGATAAACTGTGGAATCAATGAAGGTGGATGCTGTAAATCTGCATCAAGAAATATTGCGGCATCACCTGTACAGCTTTGCACCCCTGCAGTTAATGCTATTTCTTTACCAAAGTTTCTGCTGAAATCCAGGGCAACGACACGCTTGTCATCTTGGGCAATTTTTTGTAAATTAGCCCATGAGGCATCCACGCTGCCGTCATTTACATAAATAAACTCCCAATCATATTGAGAGAGCTTACTTGCGACTTCTTTTAGTGCATCATGCATTAAAAGAACATTTTTTTCTTCATTATAAACAGGAACTATTGTAGATATCTTTTTCATATACTTTAATTTCTACAGCGCATCCTTATTTTTGTATATTTATCAGAATTATATTTACACTAAAATATTATCTGCTTTTTTCAATGGGTCTTATTACCGCCCTATTCTCTTTCAAGAAAAAATAATGACTATTATTTTTTCAATAAATATTTAAAGACACCTTCTCCATTGGAAAAACAGCCCCCCAAAAAAAGCTGTCCATCCTCATCAAAATTCTATTCACCACCAGGTTTACGTGCTTGAACCAAGCTCCGTGCCAAACAATGGATGCCTTTAAATAATTTTATTTATTATAATGATTATCTTAATTAAAATAAAGTAATTTCTATAAAAAAATAAAAATACTATTAGGGGTGCTGAGATTTAATCCTCCATTTTCTCAACCTCTTCATAGGTAAGACCAACCATCTTTATCCCATTCATAAACTCCATGCTAAGATTTACACGATGATTCCGTCTGTTTACGGATGTAACTTTTCCAGACATATTTTTAAAAGGACCGTCTAAAAGTTTAATTCTGTCGTTTTCGTCAAAATTTACATGCACTATGGGAATAGTACTTCCAAAAGAAATTATTGACTTAACTATACCAAGATCGCAGGTATTTAAAGACTGTATTTCATCTTTTTTTGGTAAAATACGAATATACCCTCGACCTTTTTTCAAAAATGTAAAATCATCTTCAGGATTTTGTGTTTCAAAAAAAACATAACCTGAAAAAAAAGGATCCTGGTATTCTTTTCCGTTTTTTAATCTCATATCCTTTTTAAGAAAGTATAGCTTACCTTTCAAGGGTAAAGCATCATCATTAAGAATTTTTTCTATGTCTTTTATAAAATCTTCTTCCTGTCCAGTTCTAACCCAAATACAGTAAAATCTTGTTTTATTGTCTAAACTATCAATCATCCTTTTGTAATTATAATAAAAATTGATTTCTAATCAACGACCCCAGATGCAAGCAACGTGGTATGAACCATAGAAATAGAAATATCTATTTACAATAGCTTTATTTACCAAACACAGCAAGGGTTCGTTGTTCTCATAAGGTATTGAAGTCGGGTTTCATACCCTTTATTTCGACCCAAGAGTCGGGGTATGAAAGCCTCCGCACGAATCAACGGTAATTCTCCAGTATAATTACCTCCAAGACTTTTCTTGCTAAATCTCTTGCTTTATTTATAAAAAGTCTCAACAGTCTTTATATACTGTTCTGGCAAACCAACATCATAAGATGTTCCATCTACAACATAGCCCATCAAGCCATATTTTTCTCTAACCTGATCTAATGCAGAAGTAAGCTGAAACTCACCCCTTTCTAATTTATTGTTTTTTATATTACTCTCAAGCTCATCAAAAACTTCTTTTGGTAAAACATACTGACCGAATACTGCATAATAGTTTTCGTCACATGCTTTTGTTTTTACAGCCAGATAATCTTCTGCATATTCAACAGCAGGCTTTTCGCACATTTCAGTTATTTTAAGCAAGTTCTGATTTGTGTTTTCCCAACGACCTGTCATTATTCCATAATGGACTACATCTTCTTTTGGAACAGTGTGCATGGAAACTACAGACAAGCTTGTCTGTTCATAAGCATCTATCATTTGTTCCATACAGTTCTTATCAATATTTGAGTGATAAATCATATCACCTAACAAAAGAAGGACAGGTTCATCATTTGTGAATTTTTTACACTGATATACTGCATGACCAAAACCTTTTCTCTCTTTTTGATAAACATAGGTTACTTTAGTATTTAAAGATTCAAGCAAATCTTCATACTTCTTTTTTTCTTCAGGAAGCTTTTCGTAATGTTCTTTTGAGAGCTCTCCAAAGAATGCATCGTAAAGAGGCTGCTCTTCCTCACCGATTACAAGGCAGATTTTTTCTATTCCAGCATTTACAAGATGTTCCAGCAAAATTAAAAGAACTGGTTTTAAAATACCGTCCTTATCCATTACAGGAAAGAAATCTTTTTTCAAGCATTTCGTAACCGGAAACAATCTTGTTCCAAAACCTGCTACAGGTATAATTGCTTTTGTAATTTTCTTCTGCGGTTTTAAGGTCAGCGGAAAGCCTTCAAGTCCTTTTTCTTTCTTTAAGTACTCTATAATTTTTTTCTGACATTCTTCATCTTTTGCAAGAAACTGAATAGTACCATCACCCTGACTGCCTACACCTTTGGATCCATAGATTAATGGTAAAAGATTTTTATCTTCCAGCAAGGAATGAAGAATAGGTGATTTTAATTCTGAAGGACAAGACGGCGCAACTTTTTCATCAAAGTTTTTCTGGTACTGAACCATCAACTCTCCGTATTTTTCGTTTTCCCCGTCTTCAAGATATTTTACTGCCGTATCAATAAAGTTTTTGTTATCTTCTCCAAGCGCCTGCTGTGTTTTTTTCTCA
>JAILBH010000012.1 GCA_024681195.1 Treponema sp. | reverse complement strand
CTTTCGGGAATGAACAAGGAAGATCTTTTTAAGGCATTCGGCGAATCCTTTGCAAACGAAAATGCAGATAAGATTGAGTTTGAAGCCATGCCTTTGTACCTGTTTGCAGACATGCCGGAAAACATTGAAGCCTTTGAAAATGCAAAATTTGCAGGAACCATAAAAGCTTACTACGGAAAAGAAAATCCAACACCGGCTCCAGATGGTTCAGATAAGATTTTAAAGGTAACAGGTTCTCCGGAAGCAGACCTTCTTACAAAACCAATAAAGCCGGGAAAAATGCCTGCTCTTACAAAGAACGCCGAAGGCTTTGTTACAGCAGAATTAAAGGGCGACGCTTTACCATTCGAAGACGCCTTTAATCTTGTGCCACCTGCAAACGCAGACGGTGCTTCTATCTGTATTGATTATAATATTCATCTTGATGACGGCGAGGATGCAACAATTACTCCAGCCGACCTTGAAGAAGGCGATACAACAATTACAATGGACATTGTTCTTCTTTTGACCTTTAAGTTCCGTGTACTTGATGACATTGATTTAAAGCTTTTGGAAATGATGAACAAATCAGACTCAAGCTCTGCTGCAACCAAAACAGACAAAGAAAAAGATTTGTTCCACAGAGACCAGGCAACCAGCGCAGGAAACATCAAAAAATATCTTGATATTGTAAAGAGCGCAGAGCTTGAATTTAATGATCCAAAGTTCCCGTTCAAGAGCTCTGGCGGAATGGCATTAAAAATAGACTGGAAAAATGGTGGAGGTCCAACTTCTTACAGACTTAAAGATGGAGAAAAAACCGTCGTAGAAGTAAAACCTTCAATACTTATGGAAACATATCCGCTCGAACCGGATATTGCAATTGTAATTCACCAGGGAAGCTTTGGCTTGCCAAGGGAAATGCCTATGGAAGCTTCACTTAAGCTTCGTGTAAAAGCAGAGGGCCCTATCAAGGTGTTCCCATTTGACGAAGAGGAGGCAAACTAATGAAAAAACTCATTTTGACTTGTGCATTATTTGCATCTTTGTTCACAACGGCTTTTGCCGAAAGTAATTTTGCCCATAGATTTTTTGAAGTAAAGGTAGACGTTCCATTTTCTGTTTCGAACAACCTCATTGGACTTTCAGACATCTTTAAAGAAAAGGTTGTAATTGATCTTCCAAAGATTGCAGATGGAATGGGAAAAAACGGAGCCACCTTTAATACAAGCATTGCACCTTCTCTTTCTATTAATCTTGATATTCCAAAGGGACTCATTTTTGGAATAAATCTTGGAGCCGAAGCTTCGGCCGGAGTAGGGCTTTCAAAAGATATTTTCCAGTTCATTGGTAAAGGTAATGTTGGCATGGACAACGTGACCACAAAATTGAACAACACTTATGCCGACCTTTTTGCAGTTGCAGCTATAAACGGTGGCTGGAATGGCAAAAAACTTAGACTTAACATTACAGGTTCTGCCTTCTGGGCACTTGCTCATATGGATGCAAGCAACACCTATGTAAAGATTTATACCAACGAAGAAGAAAACACCATGGGTGTAGAAGCCAATGTAGACGCAAAGCTTTATACAACCGTTAATGTTAATGAAGGATTTTCGGATATTATGGGAATCTTTAATCAGACCAAGGCAAATCTTGGCTTTGATATTACAGCAGAAGGAAAGTACGATTTGTTCCGCTTTTTGTCTGTTGGTGGAAACGCAAGAATTCCTATTGTTCCAAGCCGTTTGAATCAGGTTTCGGCTGTAAGCTACAACTTTTCCAAAGAAATTAATCTTATGGATATGATTTCGGGCAAGGACTCAGAAGAACCTGCAGCAGAAACTTCTGCAGAAGGCGAAGGTGAGGGAGAAGAAGCACAAGAAGATTCAAAATTCATTTCGGATCCAAAAAAACTTGCTTCTCCATACGTAATTCACCGTCCTATGAAGCTTGGTGTTAGTGCCGATTTCCATCCTTTTGGAAACCTGCTTTCTACAAACGGTTACATTGGAGTTGGAATCCGTCATCCTTTTGCAAAACAGAAGTCCGAAACAGACTTTTACTGGGATTATGCTGTAGGCGGAAGATTAAGCCTCTGGAATATCCTGAGCTTTGAGCTTTCTCATTCACGCTATGATGAAATTTTTAAGAACCAATTCGCTGTAGCTCTTAATATTCGTCTGGTAGAAGTAGATGTTGGAGTTTCTTCTCAGTCTGCAAGCTTTGCAAAAGCCTTTACAGGCGCCGGAATTGGTGGTTTTGTAACGGTTTGCGTAGGATTCTAATTTATTTCTAAAACAAAACCTTTATCTGCCGATAATGACTTTATGGCAGATAAAGGTTCAAAGAAAAAAACAGGGCTCACGTTAGCCTGCATAATTTTAGCAGTACTTGTAATTTTCATCATTTTCCTTATTAAAAAGGATTCAATCATCACAAATCTTAAGGAAACCCGCTTTTTTGAACGAATTTTTGGTTCAACACCAGAATTTGTAGAAAATCATGTGTCTGAAGAAAAGCAGACAATAGAAATTCCGGCAGCAGAAGAGCCGGTTGTAATCAAAATTGAACCAAAAACTCAAAATACAGCTCAAAAACCGGAAGAAACCTCCGCCAAAACAGATGATTCTGCCGCTCAGACAAAGGCAGACACCAAAACAGAAACAAAAACAGAGCAAAAAGAAACCAAGCCTGTTACTCCTTCATATACAGATTTACAGCTTTGCTTTATAGAAATTCACGCAGACGGCTCAATTAACCGCAAGGTAATCAAACGCTCAGTTCCAAAAAACGATTCTCCGCTGGTAACATCGATTAATCAGCTTTTGCAGGGACCTGATACAACCCGTTCAGACGAAAAGGATTGTACTTCTCTTATTCCATCCGGAGTAAAGCTGCTTGGAGCCCGCGTAAGTGACGGCGTTGCCTACCTTGATTTTAACGACAATTTTGAAATTAATACCTATGGTGTAGAAGGCTATACCTGCCAGCTCATGCAGATAGTCTATACCGCAACAAGCTTTTCTACCGTAAACAGCGTCCAGTTCCTCATAGAAGGCAAGAAAAAAGAATATCTTGGCAGCGAAGGACAGTGGATTGGCTCTCCTTTGAGCAGAACTTCGTTTAATTACTAAAATATACTATATAACGTTTAAAACTTGCAAACTATACAAACCATGCTATAATTATAGGTTGGTGGGTTGTTAAGAAAATTCAACTTAACAGCCTTTTTTGTCGATAATAAAAGTGGGGTATTGTATGAAAAAGTTAAATTTTAATTATCGTATCAATTTTTGGAGCGTTATTCTTACAGCGCTGTTGTTTGTATTTGCTTCTTGTGAAGTTGGTCTTGGAGCCGCAGTAGATACACAGGCACCAGAGCTTGACTTTGCAGCAAATACCATTGGAACCGGAGCCGCAGTCCGCGACAGCTTTATGGTTTTTGGTAACTGGACTGATGACGGTACAATCAAAGAAGTAACCGCAACACTTACAAGTACTTCCGGTGGTTCAGTAAGCTATCAGGGCCAGGGAAACTTTACAACAGATGAATCTGGCAAGGGAACCTGGAACGTAGTTTTTGACCCGTTTGAACTTGGTATAAAAGATGGTTCCTACGAGCTTGCCGTTTCTATGACCGATAACGGAAAGCACAATACAAAAATTACTCGTGCAATTATAATCGATAACACACCTCCAGTTGTTGTTCTTACAAGACCTAGTACAAAAAGCGGCGCAACAACCTTTGACTCATATGGTCAGAAATTTACCCTCGAAGGAAAAGCCGCAGATGATAATGATGTAAAACTCATTGAAGTAAATGTTTATGCAGACAGCTCTTGTTCTGGAGCTCCACTCAAGACAATCCAGCTGCCATCTGTTCCTCTTACAATTGAACAGGATGTTGCTGAATATTCAGATAAAGTAGTTAATGATTATTCACAAATCTATGGAAAATTCACAACAGGAGGTTTAACAGATAGAACCGGTGGAACAGAAAACAGATATTGTACTTTATCTATTTACGATGATACCCAAAGATACCCTGCCGACGGATCAGAACAGACCGAAGAAGACAAAAAAGGTAACGTAACACATACCTATTATGTAAATGATGATGAAATTGCAACTCTCTTTACAGAATACAAAATTACAGAATTATATCATATTTTAAATGGTTCTTTTGATTCCGCAGCCGGAAGATCTATTACTACATCTGCAGCAGAAAGTGTTCTTGCCCAGCAGGCAGTAACAAAGAGCCAGTTCTCTATTAATCCGGAAAACAGCCCTACTTTTGTTGTAAACTCACGTAGTCCACTGGAAGCAGGCGAAAATCTGGATGAAGCAAAATTTCAGATTACCTCTGGTCTTTCTACCCTGCAGATAGAATTTTCTGCCGGTCTTGATAAGCATGCAATCAGAAAAGACACTATAGGAATTTATGTAAGAGAATGTAATAACCTTGGTGTTGTTGCAGATTCTGCCTCAAAAATCTGGCTTGTTAGACCAGTTCCTATTGAAGGAGAAACTAACCCGGATGCACAGACAGGTGCTCACGACGCAGACAAGGTAGAAATTGTTCAGTCAGGTACAACCTATAAGTTTACAACAGCAGGAACTTTAACTCCTGTTAATTTTCCGGGAATGGATGTAAACAAGTATTATAAAGTTTTTGTAGTTGGTAAGGATGTAATGAAAAACAACATTCTTCCAAAAGATAATGCTGTTTATGGATTCAGCTTAAAGCCAGATACCCAGTTAATTAATCTTAGTGTAACAGATATAACACCAGACTGGCTTTCTACAAATTCTGCTGCAAAAGATACAAGCAAAGAGTATAAGGCTAAGATAACCTTTAGTGGAGGCGATGCAGAATCTTATACTGTTTACAGAAAATTTGATAATGGCCAATATGTAGATTTAGGAGTACAAACTTCTCCTTTCTATGATACATTTAAAACAATAGATGAAACAAATCATCCGGGAGAAACATGGGCTCCAATTGTTATTACATATCAGGTTAAGGGTAATAACGATTCTATATCAAGTGAATTGCCTTTAAGCGAGCGACAATACGATAATACTATACCTGCTGCACCAGTTTTGCCGGCCGATGGTATTCCAGGTATAATCGATACCGAGCAGACAACAATTACCTTTAAGGGAACCGCCAGCGACACAGGCTCTGGTGTAAAAGAAGTATATGTAAGGATTATTGATGAAAACCACCCAAATAAACAAACATCACCAATCAAAGCTTCTTATTCTGGTGGTGAATGGCTTTGTCAGATTAAACCTTCTGATTACGCAGGAACAAACGGAGCTTTTGAAGACGAAGGTTTCAAACGCGTATTAGTAGAAGCTGTAGATGGTGTTGGACTTAAAAAATCTGTTACAGTAGATACTGCTAATAAAGTTAATGGAAAGAGTTTTATTTATGATTCGGCTTCACCAAAAATAGCATTAACAAACTATCAGTTATATAAAGATACAACAAATAATACAACAACATGGGAAAGTCCAGAAGATTTGGTAAATAATGATTCCCTTATTGTTGGAAAGCTCTTTAAAATAAACGGAACTATTATAGAAAAGTATGGACTTGCTTCGACTGACGGCTTTACAATTGAGCAAAGATATAAAGTTTTTGGAGCAGATGAAGACGCAACTCCTCAAACAAAAAAAATAAACATTAATGTTACAAACGCTGCAAACCCGGCAAATCCAAAAACCTGGACTGTTCAGCTGCCATTCAAATCCGATGGAACTGCATACGACAATGAAACGATTACAGGAACTTCACACCCGGCCGATGGTAATTATGAATATGTTATTAAAGCAAAAGACAAGGCAGGTAAAGAAGATAATAACGGAATACATTTTACTGTTGTTCTTAATACAAAGGGCCCTGCTATTACAGTAACCTCACCAAAATTTACAAATGAAAAGGTAACAGAGAACTGGCAGAAGACAAGAGACATAATGGTTTCGGGTAAGGCTTCGAGCCCGGCAACCATTACAGGAATTTACTGGACAACAGATGGAACTAAGACTACAGGAGGAACCTGGTCTGGCTGGACAATGGCAGAAGGTTCAAATAACTGGAACTTTACAGTATCTTATGATACAGATAAGGCAGACCACAAGTTGTATATTGCCGCAATAGATGAGCTTGATAATATTACACCTATGGAGGAATATACCTTAAAGGTAGATGCAACAAATCCAACTGTTTCTCCAAAATTCTTCCAGCTTGCTGGTGGTGCTATTCAGCAGGCTACTGACACAATTTATGTAAGCGGAATTGCTGCTAATAAAAAGGATCTTACAGTTTATGGTACTTACAATGGAAGTGTAAGCGGTTATTACCAGGGAACAGATCATGATACTCTTGAATTTAAGATTAATAATGGTCTTGTGGTTTCGAAAGGCACCAATAAAAAAGTAGATATAACTTATTCAGATGGAGATGTTACAACTGCAACCAATCCGGCAAGTCTGTCATTCACAGCTACACCAACTGCAAGTACACAATCATGGAAGGCTGTATTTGATAAGAGTGTACTTACAAATGG
>JAILBH010000138.1 GCA_024681195.1 Treponema sp. | reverse complement strand
GGACAAGCTTCGTCGTCACATCGAGACCGGCGCCGAGTATATCACCGGTCCGGATTCATCGTGCCTGATGCACATGCAGGGAGTTGCCAAGAAGACCGGCAAATCTATCAAATTCATTCATGTTGCACAAATTCTAGCAGCAGGGCTATAAACACTACTACCAACATGGTCAACAGGAAGAAGAATCTTTACGCCAGACTTTTCAGCCTTAGCAAGAAGGTCTTTTGCTGTATCAAGGAAGTCATCTTCAACAAGTGACTTACCGATAGCGTGTCCCTGTGCCTTGAGGAAGGTATAAGCCATACCACCACCAATAATGAGTGTAGAAGCGTTCTTCATAAGGCTTTCCAAAACAGCGATCTTTGAAGAAACCTTTGCACCACCGATGATTGCAGTCATTGGTTTTTCCGGGTTTGTTACCATTGGCTGAATGTATTTAACTTCTTTTTCCATGAGGAAGCCGCCAACAGATTCAACAGGCATGAACTTTGCGATAGAAGCTGTAGACGCCTGGTCGCGGTGAGCAGTACCGAAAGCATCGTTTACAAAGATGTCTCCGTATGTAGCCAATTCCTTAGCCATTACATCGCGTTCTGCAGGGTCCTTAGAAGTTTCTTCTTTGTGGAAGCGAACGTTTTCGAGCATTGCAACAGCTCCTTCTGGAAGAGCGTCGATTGCAG
This sequence comes from Treponema sp., assembly GCA_024681195.1. Classification (GTDB taxonomy): domain Bacteria; phylum Spirochaetota; class Spirochaetia; order Treponematales; family Treponemataceae; genus Treponema_D. The sequence continues at coordinate 5,138 of JAILBH010000138.1, read as the reverse complement.
CCTTCTGTCCAAGTGCATCAGGAAGGAAGGTAACAGGCTTACCGAGTTTTGAAGCAAAGTATTCTACAACAGGCTTCATGCGGTTTTTACCGTTGATGAACTTTTCTGCATCTGCATCTGTCCAGGTCTTTCCGGCTTTTTCTGCTTTTTCCTGAGCCTTTTTTACGTCCTTTTTAGGATCGCCAAGGTGGCTCATAAGAACGAGAGAGCGTGGGCTCTGTTCAAGAATGTATTTGATTGTAGGAAGAGCAGCCATGATACGAGTATCATCCTGTACTACTCCGTCCTTCATTGGTACGTTAAAATCAACACGCATAATGATGCGTTTGCCTTTCAAATCAACGTCTTTAACGGTTTTAATCATATAAAACTCCTGTATGGTTTATTTGATTTTAAATATAATGATAATTAAATAGAAATTCAATATATTCAATAGATTCAATAGGGCTCCCGGTCACAAAACGGTGACCCTTTTACATTATTATTTTTACATTAAAAAAACCGCACAGTATTTTTACCGCGCGGTTTTATATATATCATTGATTTGTAGGAAATTACGATTTATTTTGCATCGTAGTAGTAATATTCATCATCTTCCAGTGTGATTACATATGGATAACCAGAAGCCTCATTGTCGTATTCACCGCCTCTGTTTGATACGATGATTGTAGACATAAGCTTGTCAGAAAGGACATCCTTAAGGAAACTTGTCTGATCGTCATTATCCTGAATATCATCCATAGCCTGTGCAATCTGGCGTTCATAAAGATCCTTGTCCAGAGTGTAAACTACGTAGTATGTATATTCTTCATTGTAATCAGAAGGAAGCTTTGGATTCTTAACATCTACCTTTGGAGTACGTGTTTTAATCCAGTAGTAATCTTCCTTAGAAAGACCGTTCAATGTTACGTTTGTCATTGTTGCAGAATAAATCTTTGCAGATTTTTCCATAGAAGCTTTATCTGCCTGGTAAACTTCCATTTCTGTCTGAACAGTCTGAGCTACAGTCTGCTCAATAGAAGAAGCAATTTCGGCACGTGCATCTACCTGGTCTGTCCAAACCTTAAGAGATTCAAGGATTGTACCCTTGTTCTGAAGAATAAAAATCTGCTTGCTGTTTGGAATATCAAGAGACTTTCTTACACGCTTTTGTGAACCGTCAGCAATAGCAATAACCCAGTCAGGAATCTGTGAACCAAGTGCAAGACCCTGATAATCAATAATTTCCGGCTTTCCTGTGTTCATAACAGGCTCTTCGCCCTTGAGCTTAAGGGTTGATCCGCAGGAAGCGAGAGTGCCAAGTAAAACGAAAGCTGCCAATGCAGAAATAATAAATCTTTTCATAACAAATCTCCTTTTGTGTTGTGTTATCTATATAAAAAAACACGCTATAAGAAAAAGGTAACAAAAAAAAATAAAAAAAATAGCTAATTATGATTATACCCTCCCGTAGAAAAAGCCCTCAGCCAACGGGGATGATGTTGTCTGAGGTCTTTTTCTACTACGGGTATAATCATAAGTTGATATTATTCAATTGTTTTTCTGTTACCTTTTATCTATAATAAAGGGATGAAACAAAGGGGATTTAAGCCGGAGGAGATTATTTTTTCGGTTAGTACGGCTTGTAATTTACATTGTGAGCATTGTTTTATTAACAGGGAGCCAAAAAAGCTTGATATTGAAGAGGCGCTTGCATTTCTTAAAGATTGTGCTGCAGGCGGAATGATTCAAAAGGTTGGGTTTACCGGTGGAGAACCTTTTTTGTATATGGATTTTCTGCTCAGCCTTACAAAAGAAGCTGTTATGCTTGATCTTCTTTTTGATCAGATTATGACTAACGGGGACTGGTGGAAAGATGAAACAGAGCTTCGCGCTAGTCTTCAAAAGCTTTACGAAGCCGGTTATGACGGAAAAATTGGTCTTAGCTGGGATTCTTATCACGGTCAGAGTGAAGAACGCATGAATACATTTATTAATGCCGTAAATGATGTATTTGGCGAAAATGTTATTTCTATTCAAACAGTAGAAGGAGAAAAACTTCCTCTTGAGTCTGTTCCGGTTTATAATCTGCCCAGAACCTATCAGTCAAACGATAAACGTGCATGGAACTCAAAAAAGTGGTTTAAAGAAGATTACTGTCAGGGCCCGGGAAACATTCTTTTTGTTCATGCCGATGGAAACCTTGCACCGTGCTGCGGCTTTGCAAACGAAAACCCACAGCTGTTCATTGGCCGGATAACCGACAGTTACGAAACTATAATGAATAACGCACGTCAAAACAAAATGGTAAATATATGTTTTTCAGAAGGACTTTCGCATTATCGTAAGCATGAATTAAAAAAACAGCTTAAAGCCTGTGGTAAAAAAATACCTGGCAAAACAGCGGATATATGTTCCTTTTGTGATTTTATCTGTTCTCAAAAGCTTTTATAGCTTTTACATTGAAGATTCTTTTTTTCTGTTATCAAAATAACCACCGTCTTCGAGGTAGCGGCGGCGGGTCATCAAAAGAGAAATAAGTTCGTTGTACATATTAAAATCTACTTCCAGAGCCATTGGCAGCAGATAGTATTCGGTTTCATCACAATAGCGTTCAATAAATTCAGGATCAGTAACGTAGCCAAGGCTAATCATATTGGAAATACGGTCTGCACATTTAAGGATTTTTGCCTTCTGGCTGCCGTAATCAAGAATGCGGCGAAGAAACTCATGCTTAGATTCGTTCTGACGACGGGTAACTTCCATTACAATTTCAAGGACATCAGGACCTTCGCTGTCGGCATGAATAATCTGATTTTTATCAAAGCCTTCAATATCTTCTACAGTATCATGAACAATAGAAGCTTTAAGAAGCACCGAGTCTATATAGCCGTAATCAATAAGAATTGCAAGTGTGTCCATCTGATGGCGGAACATATTTCCACCTGCATGACGTGCTTTTCCTATGAGCCCTGTGGCAAGCTGCATATATGGTGCAAGACGCATATCAGCCAGCTGCTGCATCTGCTGGGAATTCATTTTGTCTGATCGTTCCGTCTTCATCTGATATTTTTGCTTGGCCATTAAAGCTCCCCCTTCTCCACCTTTATAAAATCTTCAAACTGATTACCAAAAATATCTGAACCATCACCATAAAAATAATTTTGCGGGCGCATAAGCAAAAGATGCCAGCGTTCCTTGCCCTGATCATCGGCTAAAGGAGCTGCAGAATACAAAAAGTCACCGTTATAAAATTTTATAAGCCGGCCGTCATTATAATTTCCAAACTTTTTGCCTTCTTCATAGCGCTCACAGCTTGTAAAAGAAAACTTTATTTTTTTTGAATTGATTTTATAAGTGCCGTTCCACACGATGATGTTCGAAGAATCTGCATAAGAAACTCTGAGCATTACCTTGTGGCCCGGCATTAAAAAAAGATGATGATAATATAACTCTGCGTTGTCATCAAGATTCTGCATAACCCATTCGCTGTCGTAAAAAGGACTGGATTTTTCATTAAAACAGCCTGTTAGACTTAGAGAAAACAGAATTGTTAAGACAAGCAGAAGCTTTGATTTCATTATCCTTACATCAATTCCTTAATATAGCTTTCAAGTGTAGCAATTTTGCGTTCACTTTCGGCAAGGCGGTCACGTTCTTCCTGAACAAGTTCGGCAGGAGCATGCTGTGCAAAGTTTCCGTTGAGCTTGTTCTGGCTCATGCGTGCATAACCCTGTTCCTTTTCCAAAGTTTTCTGGAAGCGTGCAAGAAGCTGTTCCTTATTGATATTTTCATCAACAAGAATAAAGGCTTCAAAACCGCGGCCTACAGTTCCTATTGAACTTTGCGGTTTAGCACTTACAAATTCAACTTTTGCAACTCCGGCAAGCAGCTGAATCATTTCTACCTTTTCGGTAGCAACTTCGGCTGCACTGCCCTTTTCTATCTGTACTGCAATATTTATTTTTTCGGCAGGATCTATTCCGCACTCAACACGAAGAGCACGAACTTTTCCAATAAGATCCTTAAGAACATCAAAGCGGCCTGTAATCTGCTCGTTGTCGCGGGCATCTTGAACAACAGGATATGGAGCATTTATGAGCATGCCTGCATATTCACTGTTAGAAGCAATCTTTTGTTCACCACAAGCCTTACGATTTGCTGCAATCTGTTCAAGCGGAAGCTTTCCGTAAATTTCTTCTGTAACAAATGGAAGGAAAGGATGCAAAAGACGAAGGTTTTCTTCCAGAATATTCATAAGAACACTGGCCTGACGATCCTTTTCTTTTTCATCACCATTCTTAAAGTTAATCTTTGTTGCTTCTACATACCAGTCGCAGAATTCATTCCAGAAATATTCCATCAAAGCACTTGCTGCATCATTGTATCGGTAGCTTTCAAGCGCTTCACGGGCAGTCTTAACAGCATGATTCAAACGTCCGTAAATCCACTTATCAAGTTCTGTAAGATCTGCATCTGTAACAGAAACAAGATTGCGTCCTTCGAGGTTACCCAAAAGGTAGCGGCTTGCATTCCAAACTTTATTACAGAAGCGTGAACCAAGTTTAAAGGAATCTTTATCAATAAGCACATCCTGTCCCTGGGCACACATAAATCCGAGAGTGAACTTAAGGGCATCGGCACCATACATATCAATAATTTCGAGTGGATCCATTCCGTTTCCAAGAGATTTAGACATCTTGCGTCCCTGCTTGTCGCGAACAAGTCCGTGGATGTAAATATCGTGGAAAGGAGCTTTTCCTGTAAACTCAAGACCGGCCATAATCATTCTGGCTACCCAGAAGAAGATGATGTCGTAGGCTGTTACAAGAGCTGTTGTAGGATAGAAGTTCTTAAGGTCTTCAGTCTCTTCAGGCCAGCCAAGTGTACTGAACGGCCAGAGCCATGAGCTGAACCATGTATCAAGAACGTCTTCATCCTGCTTGAGGTCTGCTGCTGTGGCATTACACTTTGGACAGCAGGTTGGATCTGTACGGCTTACAATTACTTCACCACATTTCTGGCAGTACCATACAGGAATTCTGTGACCCCACCAGATCTGACGACTTACACACCAGTCACGGATATTAACAAGCCACTGCTCGTAGGTATTTTCCCACTTCTGAGGGAAGAACTGAATTTCCCCAGCCTTCCAGGCA
>JAILBH010000212.1 GCA_024681195.1 Treponema sp. | reverse complement strand
ACCAGCTGGAAAATATGCTTCTGGTAAGAACCTCACAGAATATGACGAAACAATCAACTCTTACTTCCGTGATCAGGTTCGTGCTTATGCTGCAGGACAGAAGTCTAAAGCAGACGCAATCAAGGACTTCAAGAAGAAGGTTCTTGACGAACTCGAAATCGAAAGCGCTAACTAATTCTTTGAGTTGTTAAGCACTAGCTTATAATAAAACAGGGCTGTTGAAAGACAGCCCTGTTTTGTACATACTATAATATAAAAAAAAGTTTTACTATTTCATTTTAGTTTTGGGGTGTCCAACATGAAGAAAAAAGGCGAAACCGGTTCTTCTGCAGGCTATGCAGAAACACAACTGGTATCCACTATGAAACGGAAGGGAAAAATCAGTTATGCTAAATATGGATATATCTTTAGCATACCATTTATTGTTGCTTATTTGATTTTCTCTTTCTATCCTACAATTTATACTGCAATTATAGGTTTTACAAATCTTAAGGGAATGGCAAAAACATGGAAATTCCTTGCTCCTTCCAAATTCTTTGACAACTATAGAAAAGTATTTGAAATGGCTACTTTCCATACAGCTATGAAAAATACTGTTAAAATTTGGGTTTGTAACTTTATTCCACAGATGATTCTGGCACTTTTGCTCGCTGCATGGTTTACTAACCGTCGTGTTAAGATTCCTTGCCAGGGCTTATTCAAAGTGCTTTTCTATATGCCTAATATTATTACAATGGCTACTGTAGCTATTTTGTTCCAGGCTCTCTTTGGTTTCCCAATGGGACCTGTAAACGATTTGCTCAAAACACTTCATATAATTGATGAACCGATATACTTCCTGCAAAGTAAGTCTATAGCGCAGGGTATAATCATGTTTATTCAGACATGGATGTGGTATGGATATACAATGATTATTATTATTTCCGGTGTACTTGGTATTGATCCGGAGATTTTTGAAGCTGCTGATATTGATGGTGCAAACGGCTGGCAGGTATTCTGGAAGATTACTATTCCAAGTATCCGCACAATCATGTTGTTTACACTTATTCAGAGCCTTATTGGTGGTTTGAATATGTTCGATATTCCAAACCTCTTTGTTCCTAACAGTGGTCCGGATGATGGTACTCTTACAGTTGCTGTACTTATTAACCGTATTGCATTCCGTGGTACACACCTTTATGCAAGAGCTTCGGCTATGAGTATGATTCTGTTTATCATCATCGTAATTTGTTCTGCTACAATCTTCTTTGTAATGCGCGATAAGGATGAGGTAAAACTCGAAAAATTACGTAAACAGGAAGCAAAACAGAGAAAGGCAGCTCTTAAAGCAGAAAAATTAGCTGCAAAAGGAGAAAAAGTAAATGGCTAACAAAAATACTACAGTTTCAATATTTAAAACACTTGTTCTGATTGTTTGTATTATTCTTGGAGTTTTAAGCTTGTGGCCTTTTGTAATCATGATTGTAAACTCAACACGTTCTACAAATCAGATTCAGCAGCATGCCGTTTCGCTTATTCCTTCAAAATACTTCTTTAGTAACATCAAGATTCTTGATAACGGTACATTCAATGCCGGTATTGGATTTATGAACTCATTGATCGTTTCTGTAGGTGTAACTATTCTTACTTTGTATTTCTCTACTCTTACAGCTTACGGCCTTGTAATGTATGAATGGAAGCTTAAGAAAGCATTCTTCAGCTTTATTATGGCTGTAATGATGATTCCGGCAACTCTTACTGTTATTGGTTTCTATCAGATGATTTATAAGGTTGGACTTGTTAATAAACTGTTCGTCCTTATTCTTCCGGCAATTCAATCGCCCGCGATGGTATTCTTTATGAGGCAGTATATGAAGCCTTCTGTAAGTCCATCTCTGGTAGAATCTGCACGTATTGATGGATCTAAAGAGTTCTTTACATTCAATGCAATTGTACTTCCAATTATGAAGCCAGCTATTGCTACACAGGCAATCTTTACCTTCGTAACAAGCTGGAACAACCTCTTCATTCCTTCGGTTGTACTTACTCAGAAAGAGCACTTTACACTGCCAATTATGATTTCGCAGTTGAATGGTGATATTTATAAGCGTGAGCACGGTTCTATTTACGTAGCACTTACACTTACTGCTTTACCACTTATCATAGTATATTTCTTCCTTTCAAAGTACATCGTAGCCGGTGTTGCTATGGGTTCTGTAAAGGGTTAATAAAATCTTTTTTCTTATGTTGAAAGGAGTTGTCTTAGGCTTAATTGCCGGGCAGCTCCTTTTTTTTATGGAGGTGTGGCATTGGAACAGAAGGATCTTGAAGCATTTTTGATTCCAATAAAAGGGGAAGACTGGCGTGATATTTACAACAGTATTGTATATGTTCGCTGCAAAGAAAAAATGGAAGTTCTTAAAAAGGCCGGTTTTGATGTTGACAACAGAAATGACGGCTTTATTGCTTTGTGCTTTATTGATCACCAGGAGGGGCTTTCTTTTTATGTGATTGCTGCTGCACATCTTAGAGGTGAAAATATTTTTGTAAGCAAAGAAAATAAATCTTCGGCTGTGATTTTGAGGGCAGTGGATCTGGCCGACGCACCGTATTTGAACTCTAATTATATAAATGTTGATATTTCTAAATATGATTATTATGCGGGTTCAATTATAGATAAATATGAAAAGGATATTGAAGAAGCTGTTGAGATGCGGGATATTGAAGAGCTTGACAGTTTTAGAAAGCCTTACTTTCCAGATGAAATTGAAGTAGTCCTGCTTGGTAAGGATGGCAGTCAGGAAAAAGTTTTTGTGCTTGGTTCAAGATATGGCTCGGGTTGTCTGTTTGGAGTTTTGATTAATGAACCTGCTTTGGATTTTGGTATTCATAAGGGGCAGGAAATTGACTTTATGGTAATAGATAAAGCCGGTAGTCTTTGTACCGTCCATGTTAAAAAATAAATCCCGCAGCTATGTGCGGGATTGCTCTAAGGATTAGTAATCCTTCTTTTCTGTCTTACGTCTCTTGTTCAGAAGCTTTCTTTCGAGAGTTGTTTTCTTCTGATGGAGGGTGGCAGATGGTTTTTCGAAGTATTCGCGCTTTTTGTATTCGCGGATGATACCTTCTTTTTCAACCATGCGCTTAAAGCGTTTGATTGCTTTTTCAAGGTTTTCTGAGTCATCAACCATGATTGTTGCCATACTGTATGTCACCTCCTGTTGCCCGGAAATACCGAAGACACGAAGAAAATATTATAGAATTTTTAAGGAAAAATCAAGTAGGCGAGGGGCATTTTGCGAGGAGTTATTCCACTCAGATGCCTCATTTATGACCATTGTTTTTTTATAATATCCAGTACTTCTTGGAGCGTTACTCCCATATCCCTTAGAGTTACAATATCTTTGGAAAGAAGCTCCTGTGCAGCAGAGGTACGTTTTGTATTAATTTCGTGATGTGCAAGCTCGTTTACAAAGGTGCCTCGTCCGGCAGCCGTAGAAATAAAGCCTTCTCGTTCCAGCTGTTCCCAGGCCTGTTTTACCGGAATTACGCTTATACGCAGATTTACGGCAACAGTTCTGATTGGAGGCAGCTTTTCTCCGGCCGCAATTTCTCCATTCATTATCTGTGCCGCAATCTGCTCGTAGATTTGAGTGTAAATCGGCTTTTCTGTTTTTTGTGACAATACTATATCCATTTACATGTCGTACTTTTCAAACTGTTTTGCGGCGCGGTTGAATGTCAAAACCCAGGTGCCTGCATAAATCAGGATTCCACCAAGAAGGATTAAACATTGTTTTCCAATATATGCACTGTCCATTGAATAGAATCCAAGTCCAACTCTTGCAAGGAAAGAGCCCTGTGCTATCTGTGCATCTGACAGTGTTCGTTTTGCATGAAAATAGGCCCATACAGGGAACTCACAGATTGCATAAGTTACAAAATACATAATTCCCGCAAGCAGATATCGTAAGCCTGGCTTTACAGGATCTTTATAAACATTGCCCAAAAAGATGATGTTGAAAATTGAATAAATTATAAGCTGCAATCCAAGGAAAGCAACTGTAATCCCAATACCGGATTGTGGTGCAGGAAACTTTGCAAAGTATCTGATAATTCCTGCAATCACTGCAAAGAAAATAGAAACTACCTGGAGCATTCCACAGAAAAGGAAGCGCGCCTTTACAGTGTCTATTTTGCGAACAGGCAGAAGTACTGTATAAAGCGTGTCGTGCGAAACCTGATTCATTCCAAAGGTCATGAAAATGCTTAGTGTGATATAAAACGGTCCTATGTACACAGGATAATTTGGAATAAAAAACATTCCAAAACAGCAGATAAACCAGATTGTTGTCTGTGCTGAATTTCCAAGTTTCATTTCTTTTCTTAAAAGATTTAATGTCTGACTTTTCATTATTCTGCCTCCTGTCTGCGTTCAACGTGAATCATAATATCTTCGAGGGTTGGTTCTGCAATTTCAAAACCACCGGTTGTTGCAAGCGCTTTATCTTCTGTTTTCATAAGTCCTTCAAAACCAAGCTGATGTGTGTGAAGACCTATGATTTTGCCCTGTATTTCTGCAGTTAGTTGATCCTTCTTTCCTGCAACACTGATATAATTTGTGCGGAAGCTTTCTCTGTCTGTACTTGCAAGAACCTGTCCCTGTTTGATGTAAGTTATATAGTCTGCACATTTTTCAAGATCGCTTGTGATGTGTGTGGAAAACAGAATTGAATGTTCACCATCTTCGATAAACTCCTGGAACATAAGTACAAGATCATCGCGTGCTGCAGGGTCGAGTCCGCTGGTCGGTTCATCAAGAATCAAAAGCAGAGGGTTATGGCTCATTGCTACTGCAAGCGAATATTTAACTTTCATACCTGCACTGAGCTGCTTGAATTTTTTGTTTCCGTCAATTTCAAAGCGTTCACAAAGCTTGTTGTAGCGTTCGTCATCCCATTCACGGTAAAAAGTTTTTGTTACATCTGTTATCTGTTTGATTTTTGATTCCGGGTAAAAGTCTACGCCTCCAAAAACGTATCCAACCTTATTCTTAATTTCGATTTCATCTTTAGGCATTGAAAGCCCGCAAAGATTTATGCTGCCACCATCGTTATTCATAATGTTGAGCATGCATTTAAGTGTTGTAGATTTACCGGCTCCGTTGCGTCCGATAAAACCCATAATGTAGCCGGGTTCAAGAGAAAAACTTACGTCCTTAAGCTGGAAGGAGTCAAAGTTTTTGCAAAGACCATTCACTTCTATAAGGTTCATCTGGCATCTCCTTGTGTATATTGTATATACACAATATAACGCCAATTAACCCCATTGTCAAGAAAATGTTAAAAAAAAAAGGCATTCAAAATCAGTTAGAATGCCTTTATCGGGTATACTGGATTCGGCTTCCGTTCGCAAACGTCCTGTTTGCTCTCTGCAGCCCGCCTTCGTTCGCTGTCGGCGACCTCCTGTCGCCTTTTCGGTAAAATTGCTCCAGGTTTTCGCAATTTTACCGCGCTCACTACGGTTCGAATCCAGTAAGCGAAAACAAATAAAAAAAAGGCATTCAAAATCAGTTTGAATGCCTTTATCGGGTATACTGGATTCGAACCAGCGACCTCAACGTCCCGAACGTCGCGCGCTACCAGCTGCGCTAATACCCGTAAAAAAAATAAAAAAAATCCAGGATACTAGGAGGCGCTGGAAGCGAACCAATGTCCCGAACCTCAAAATAGCAAATCCGTTAAAAAAAATTGCGAAGACTTGGAGCAATTTTTTAGGATTTACCTTTTTGAGTATCGCGCTACCAGCTGTGCTAATACCCGTAAAAACTGTGTTAATACCAGTTAATAAAAAAAGCTTCCCGAAACGGGAAGCTTTAGCGCGAGCGGCGGGGCTCGAACCCGCGATCTCCGGCGTGACAGGCCAGCGCGATAACCAGCTTCGCTACGCCCGCGTGATTTTTCTATAATACAAAAATTTGCGGACAGTGTCAACAGGGGAAACTGTTGAATTCATTTTTTTAAGCAAAATAATCAGGATACTTTTTGCTGATTTCTTCGGCATCAATTCTAGTTCTGGTAATGTGTTCGAAAGTAAGTTTTTTTGTAAGCTCTGCATCTTTATTTTTAATTGCTTCCAGAATCTGTTTATGCTGTTTAAGAATAGGTGTTCTGTCGCCACCATGAACTCTAAGTTCTCGGAAGCGGTCATGGTGAATATTCATTGCTTTTACCATGTAATAGCATTGCATTTTATTTGTAATGAGATACATTTTTTGATGGAAAGCGTTATCCATTTCCATAAATTTATCTATGTTATTCTGTTTGAGCAGGAATTCCTGAAGTTCAATATTATCACTAAGAGTTTTAATATCTTCTTCGGTTGCCATTGTTGCAGCTTGCTCTGTAATTGCAGATTCAAGTGTGGCTCGTATAAAAACAGCTTCTTCTACAAGCTCAAGATCAATCAGACTTACAAGACTGCCTTTTTGTGGAAAAACTTCAATAATTTTAGACTTTGAAAGCTCCTGAAGTGCTTCGTGAACAGGTGTACGAGATAATTCAAGCTCGTCGGCAAGATCCTGCTCGCTGAGCATGGTTCCAGGCTTTAGTACCAGCTTGATGATGTTGTCTCTGATTACACGGAACGCGTAGTCTCTGTTTGATTCTTTAGGCATTTTTTCAATGTTTTTCATATAAAATCCTTAAAATTCAGTTGTTTTTTCCTTGACATTTTGACAGTTTGATTTATTATTATTATATAACAATGAACTAGTATACTAGTGAACTATGATACTAGTATGTACAAAGGTGAAGAAATTGTCAAATAAAAAATTCGAAAAAAGCAAAAAAAGTTTTTCTCAAGATTCTGTAGCTGTAATTCAGCCGGAATTATCTTCGGGAAAAGCAAAAGGTGCCGCTTTTAATCGCTATATGCGAAAGTTCTGGCAGTATTATTTATTATTACTTATTCCAGTTATTTATTATATTGTAATCCGCTATATTCCTATGGCAGGTAATATTATTGCTTTCCGCCGCTATAGGGCAGGACACAGTATTTTTGGTGATGAATGGAGCGGTTTTAAATATTTTAAGCAGTTTATAGCAGATACTTCATTCTGGCGCGCTTTTAAAAATACTCTTGTTTTAAATATATTCTATCTTGTTGTAAGATTCCCTCTTACTCTTATTTTTGCATTGCTCTTAAATGAAATCAGAAATATACATTGGAAAAAATTTGTTCAGACTGTATCTTATCTTCCACACTTTATTTCAATCGTAATTGTAACCGGAATGATTAGAGAGCTTCTTTCTACAAACGGTCCAATAAATGGATTTATAAAGAGTCTTGGTTATGAACCTATTACCTTTATTGCTCAGGCAGGTGCTTTCCCTGCAATTTTCGTAATTTCTGGTGTCTGGCAGAGTCTTGGCTGGGGT
>JAILBH010000199.1 GCA_024681195.1 Treponema sp. | reverse complement strand
TAACAAATGGTTCTGTATTTGAAACATATTGAATACCAACAGGTATACTCTGATATGGATCTTCAGACATTGCATTATAAGGAATACCATCTTTATAGTAGAATAGCTGTGTGAAATAGAGTAAATACAAACTATTGGCACCAGCGGCAATCATATTACCAAATGCAGTTTTATTGTTTAAATTATCAATTATTTTGTAATAATTTAAATTATCTTCCATGTGATAAATTTCTAATGAATAAACATTATTACTTCCATCAGATCCTCTCATCGTAATTGGTGTTACAGCTTGACCTGTTTTATCCCAGTATTGTTTGCATATAATTTCTGTTGCATCTGGTGTAAAATCAGGTTCCTTTTCAGAAAGAGTATCATTAACTGAATATCCTTGAATCTCCATATCCATCTGAAGTTCGGTCATCTGATATCCAAAAGTACTGTATATCTGTTCGAAAACTTTTTGTTCAGTAAAATTTGTGAAATTTACTTTTATAGGTATACTATATGTTTTTATAAGCTCATAATCATCTTCAGAAGCAGGATTTGTTATGCCATTCTTTTGTTTATATATCTCATATTTTAAATTAATTTCTTTTATATTTTCTTCAGGTGTTTCCTCAGCCCATTTTAATTCAATTGAAAGTTCCATAAAGTCTGACTCTAGAGTTACAGTATCTGATTTACCTTCAAGAATTGTTTGTGTCTTATTAACTTCTGTATTTGTTAATGTGATTTTTGCAGTGGCATAAACATCTGAATTTAAATTGATTGATTTAAAAACAAATTTCAATGAATCATTTTTTAATTGATCTGCCATTTGTTTGTTAATTTGAGTTTGTTGTTTTTCATGCTCTTTGTCATTTACAAAAAGTGTAACTTCAATATTTACAATATCTTTTTCTTCATCAAAAACAAAATCATTTTTGTCTTCCGAAGCCCTTGCGGCAAGAGATTTGTATAATTGCTGAACATTATAGTTTATTGTTACATTAGTTTTTGTCTTTAATTGATTAGAACATGAAACTAAACCAAATAAGAATGAAAGAATGAATAGAGTGGATATGACAGTTTTTCTCATCCGACGCCTCATAATGAATATAAAATAAACATTTTCTTCTATTATAACCCCCGTAACCTAAATCTGTCAATTATACTTGTGTTGCTCATTCCCCCTTCTTCTGCTATATTATTCTAACTATGCTTGATCTGGAATCCCTTAAAAAAGAGCTTAATCCCGAACAATACCGCGCTGTTACAACTACCGAAGGTGCTATCCTTATTATTGCAGGAGCCGGCAGTGGTAAAACCCGTGTAATTACCTTCCGCATTGCTCATATGCTCGAAAAAGGCATTCCTCAAAGCCAGATTCTGGCCCTTACCTTTACAAATAAGGCTGCTAAAGAAATGGCAGACCGTATCAAAGACCTTACCCAGAAAAAACTGCAGAATCTTACTGTGAGTACCTTTCATGCTTTTGGTGTACGAATATTGCGCCAGGATATAGATAAGCTTGGTTACCGCGAAAATTTCAGCATTTATGATGAAACTGATCGTATTGCGCTCATAAAAGAATGCGGGCAGGAGCTCAAATTCAGTCCTGAAGCAATGGATATTTATAAAATAAGCAATCTTATTTCAAACATCAAAACCGGCCGAAAAAACTGGGAAACTGCCAACGACATGTACAAACCTCTTTACGAGCTTTACCAGGAAGGCCTGCAGTTATATAATGCCGTAGATTTTGACGACCTGATTGTGCTTCCTATAAAGCTTTTCCGCGAACATCCGGAGGTGCTTGCACGTTACCGCGAACGCTACAAATACATAATGGTAGATGAATTTCAGGATACGAGCCACCAGCAGTATGAAATGATGCATCTGCTTGCAGATCAGAACGTTGCTGTTGTAGGGGACGATGACCAGAGCATTTATTCCTGGCGTGGTGCAGACTATCAGAACATAGTCAATTTTGAACACGACTTTAAAGTAACCGAAATCCGTCTTGAGCAGAATTACCGTTCTACAGAAACAATTCTGGAGGCAGCAAACGGTGTAATAAGCCACAACACCAACCGCAAAGATAAAAAGCTCTGGAGCGGAAACGGCGGCGGAAAGCCTATAGAAGTATTTTTACCTCAGAATGAAGCAGACGAAGCAGATTTTATTGCCGAAAGCATTCTTGGAATTGCAGCCCAGGAACACAGAAAGTATGATGAATTCGGCGTTCTTATGAGGGCCAATACTCAGGGACGGGTTCTTGAAGAAGCCTTTTTGGAAAGTAACATTCCCTACACTATGAGCGGCGGGACCAGCTTTTTTGAACGAAAAGAAATTAAGGATGTAATAAGCTATCTTCGCGTTATTGCAAATCATGATGATGATATAAATCTTTTGCGCATTATTAATACTCCGCGGCGAGGAATTGGACGGGCTGCAATCCAGCTTTTGAATGATGAGGCGCTGTTAAATGGCTGCACCATGTGGAATGCAATGGATGCACTCATAAACCGCCCGGGATCCCCTGCGAGTGATGTTCTTAAAGAAGATTTACAGGAATTTATAAATCTCATAGAAGACCAGAGGCAAAAGCTTTTGAGTGGACACGGACTTTCGGCAAAGGTGCGTCAGATGGTAGAAGATATTAACTACCGTGACCATCTGCTTACAGAATTTTCTAAAAATGAAAAAGCTGTTCGTTTTAAGCTTATGAACATAGAAAGCCTTTTAAATTCCATGGATACCTGGGAAAAAGATCCGGACAATGATAACCCAAGCCTGTTTAATTATCTGAACAGAATTACCCTTATGTCACGCGATAACGGAGATGATGAAAACGACAAAGGAAAGGTAAATCTTATGACTATTCATGCTTCTAAGGGGCTTGAGTTTCCTGTTGTATTTATTGCAGGTGCCGAAGAAGGTCTTATTCCTCATGCCCGCTCTGTAGAAGAAAACGGAGGAGATGTAGAAGAGGAGCGCCGGCTCTTTTATGTTGCAATTACCCGTGCGCGCGACAAGCTTTTTATTACATCCTGCCAGAAGCGCAAACACATGAATATGATTAACGAATGTACACCAAGCCGCTTTTTAGACGAGATTCCTCAAAATCTGATTGAATATCATGAACCCAAAGTTTTAACCGATGAAGAGGCTCATGATATGTTGAGTAATTTTCTGGCAGATTTAAAAGCCAGAGGATAATTCTTTAGATGCCCTGCGACCCCTTCGACAAGCTCAGGGACCGCAGGGACCGCACACGTCAAGCATGTGCTC
>JAILBH010000117.1 GCA_024681195.1 Treponema sp. | reverse complement strand
CAAAAGACAAACCATTCCATGGCGTGAAGCAACCTTGCGCATCATTTCCATTGTGAGCTGGTTGTGATCACATGCCAGGTTTGTTGTGCTGAAGATTGGAGCCAACTCGTGCTGAGCCGGAGCAACTTCGTTATGTTCAGTTTTAGCAAGGATTCCAAGCTTCCAGAGTTCTTTGTTCAAATCCTTCATGAATGCCTGAACACGTGGTTTAATCATACCAAAGTAATGATCTTCAAGCTCCTGTCCTTTTGGAGCCTTTGCACCGTAAAGAGTGCGTCCTGTATAAATCAAGTCTTCGCGCTTGTCGTAAACAGATTTATCAACAAGGAAATATTCCTGTTCTGGACCAACAGTTGTTTTTACGCTTGTAACTGCATCGTTTCCGTCGAACAATTTAAGAACACGAACAGCCTGCTTGCTGATTGCCTGCATAGAGCGGAGCAAAGGAGTCTTTTTATCCAGAGCTTCACCTGTGTAAGAACAGAAAGCTGTAGGTATACAAAGTGTTCCGTCCTTGATAAAGGCATAGCTGGTTGGATCCCATGCAGTATAACCGCGTGCTTCAAAAGTTGCACGAATACCGCCGCTTGGGAAAGAAGAAGCATCAGGTTCACCCTGAACAAGCTCTTTACCGCTGAACTCCATAATAACTTTTCCGTCGCTTATAGGAGTAATAAAGCTGTCGTGTTTTTCGGCAGTAATTCCTGTAAGTGGCTGGAACCAGTGGGTAAAGTGTGTGGCTCCTTTTTCAATTGCCCAGTCCTTCATTGCATTAGCAACAACAGTGGCAACCGAAGCATCAAGCTTTTCTCCGCCTTCAATAGTTTTCATCAGCTGTTTATAAGTTTCTTTAGGCAGCCGAGCTTTCATAACTGTTTCATTAAAAACGTTCTCGCCAAAGATTGGTGTTACTTCGTCCATATTAATTAAACCTCCAAGTGTAAAATAAAAGGCGCCGTAATAACTTCCGGAGCGTCCTCCAGAAATTTTTACAGCGCCTTTGCCAAAATTTACATTGTTATAAAAACAAAAAGGTCGCAGAAATACATTTTCTGCGACCTCATTGCCGTTTGATATTGTCTTTATACAGTTTCGAAAAAAAAATGTCAATAATTTTTCGAAAAAAAATTTATTTTTTTTAAATTTTTTTTATTTTCCGAAAGCCTTCTTTATACGCTCAATAGCTTCAATAGTCCGCTCTCGTGAACCAAAACCTGTCAGGCGCAAATAACCTTCGCCCATTTTTCCAAAGCCGCTGCCCGGAGTTCCTACAACCTGGCATTTTTCGAGTAATTCATCAAAAAAGCTCCAGCTGGTATAGCCTTGAGGAATCTGCAGCCACACATAAGGTGAGTTTTTTCCACCAAAAGCCTTAAAGCCTGCAGCAGTTACTCCTTCATAAATCAAACGGGCATTTTCCCGGTAGTAAGAAAGGTTTTCCTGAATCTGCTTCTGGCCTTCTTCTGAATAAATTGCAGCAGCACCACACTGAGTTATGTAAGAAACACCGTTGAATTTTGTAGACTGACGGCGCATCCAGAGGGCATTCAGTTCAGTTCCGTCAAAAACAAGCTCATGAGGAACTACAGTATATCCGCAGCGCAAACCTGTAAAGCCCGCAGTTTTAGAAAAAGAACGCAGCTCAATTGCACAGGTTTTAGAACCTTCAATTTCATAAATTGATTTTGGAATATCAGCCTCTGTAACAAAAGCTTCATAAGCAGAATCATATAAAATCAGGCTGTGGTGGGCATTTGCATAATCAACCCATTTTTTAAGATAGCTTCTTGGAGCAACAGCACCTGTAGGATTATTTGGAAAACAAAGATAAATAATATCTGCAACAGGTGCCCCCTCGGCAGGAAGCTCCGGCAAGAATCCTGTTTCTGCGCTGCAAGGCATGATGATTATATTATTTTTTCGCCCGTTCATAATGTTTGTGTCAATGTAAACAGGATAAACAGGATCGCAGATTGCAACAGTATTGTCTGTAGCAAAAATGTCGCCGATGTTTCCGCAGTCAGACTTAGCACCGTCCGAAAGGAAAATCTCATCAAGCTTTAAGTCAATTCCGCGTTTTTTATAATCCCATTCAAGAATTTTTTCGCGTACAAAATCATAACCCTGCTCAGGCGGATATCCTCTGAAAGTTTTTTCATCAGCCATTTCATCAACAGCCTTGTGCATTGCATCAATTACTACAGGGCAGATCGGCTTTGTAACATCACCAATCGAAATTTTTATAACATCGCAGCCCGGATGAGCTGCAATAAACTCACGAGTCTTTCTGTTTACCGTAGAAAAAAGGTAAGATGCCTCAAGATCTAAAAAGTTTTTATTTATTTTCATAATTCTACCTCACCAGTAAATACATTTTCTGCAGGACC
This sequence comes from Treponema sp., assembly GCA_024681195.1. GTDB lineage: Bacteria > Spirochaetota > Spirochaetia > Treponematales > Treponemataceae > Treponema_D. Next base: position 360 of record JAILBH010000117.1, on the reverse strand, counting down.
GGTCATAAAGACGCTGTCTTCTTCGCGACCAGACCATTCAATTTTTAAATCTCCGCCAAGGAGATGAACCGTAACAGGGCTGTCTGAATCAACAAGGTTGTTCAAAATTGCAGCAACAACAGTGGCGCAGGTTCCGGTTCCACAGGCGAGCGTTTCACCTGTTCCACGTTCCCAAACTCGCATCCATATTGTATGACGGTCTTCTACATAGGCAAATTCAGTATTTGTGCGCTCCGGAAAGAATTCGTTATTTTCAAAAAGAGGTCCAAGTCCGCAAACATCAAATTCAGCAGGCTTTTTGTCAATAAAAACAACAGCATGAGGATTTCCCATGGAAACGCAGGTGATTTTATATTCCTT
>JAILBH010000085.1 GCA_024681195.1 Treponema sp. | reverse complement strand
TGTTCTTATTCCTCCTCCACTGGCTTTCAACGTTCTTGAAGAAATTGAAAAGAAGCTCCCTGGTTTCCCAATCGTACTTCACGGTTCTTCTTCTGTTCCTGTACAGTATGTAAAGATTATTGAACAGTTCGGCGGAAAGATTCCTGATTCAGTTGGTATTCCAGAAGAACAGCTCCGCAAGGCTGCTAAGTCTGCTGTATGTAAGATCAACATCGACTCTGATGGACGTCTTGCAATGACTGCAGCTGTAAGAAAGTTCCTTGCAGAAAATCCAGAAGCATTCGACCCACGCCAGTTCCTTTCTGCTGCACGTGACGAAGCAAAGAAGATGTACATGCACAAGAATATTGAAGTTCTTGGTTCTGCAGGTCACGCATTGGACTAATAAGAGATTGTCGGGCTTGACCCGCGAGTTTTCGCGAAGCGAAAATCTCGGTAAGTTTGCGTCGGGATCTTAAACGGTGGTTATATCATTAGCCACCGTTTTTTTTGTTATAAGAGAGAGTGCAAAAAATACAGCTGGAAGTAATGAATATACAAGTCCAATAATTAAAATCAGACCGAATGAAAAATCAATAGCATAAAGAGCATCTGATACTGCAGGATAAACTGCGTAAAATAAAATCAAAACAGAATGAATAAAAATCATAAAGCCTTTGCGGTTTGTTACTGCATTATATAAAGCATTCAGTGAGCGAGAAAGCTGAACAAGCATTGCAAGATAAATAATCGGTTTTAAGAAAATATCATAGCCCTGGTAGTAGTATTCAGAAGCAGTAATTACACAATATGGAAGATAAACTGCAAAGAACGAGCACATCAATGGGAAAAAACTCGAAATCTTATAGCGGAGCGAATCCTTTGAAACAAGTGCATAAACTGCAGCAACAACAACCAGTGGAATAAAATTCTGTTTTACAAAATAATAAAAAAAGTTTTCGGCAAAGGCATAATAAACAAGTCTGTGTTCATAACTGAAGAAAAAGCGGCAGGCACAGACAATCATGGCTGTTACAAAACCGGCTGATATCTGAAGAATGAATTTTTTTTCTTTAATAAGATAAAAATATGTAAATAATGCACTTGGCAATAATAAAAGTAAAAACAAAAGCATATAGATAAAATATCCTTTATTTAGAATAGAATCAAGAGACGTTATCTTTACGACTTTATTCTTATAATTGATGCCCGTCCTTCTACCGTTATTTTATCACCGGGAGCAACCGCATAAATTTCTTCTGCACAAATTGTTTTACCAAACTGGTCGCCTGGACCGCGGATAACGGCTTTATCGGAAGCAAGAACATATATGAGCTGCACACCCTCTGAACAATACATGCTCCAGCCGCCTTTTACATCTATCTGTTCGAGCGAAAAATAATTACATTCAAATTTCTTTTCAAAAGGAGCCGGTGGAATCATATCCTTTGTTTTGATTACTTCAAGACCTTTTTGAATATGAACCTCGCGTCCCCTGCCCCAGTCATAAAGACGGTAGGTAAGATCACAGGATTGCTGAACTTCAAGCAGGCGCAAGCCGCCGCCGATTGCGTGAACAGTTCCTGCCGGAATAAAGATAAAATCTCCTTTTTGAACTGTTACAAAATTAAGATACGGATCAAGAGCGCTGTTTTCGATTGCCTGAGCCAGCTGCTGACGGGTTGCGCCCTCTTTTAGACCATAAACAATTTTTGCATCAGGAGCTGCATCAAGCACATACCAGCATTCTGTTTTTCCACGGTTACCAGGACCTTCAAGACGGACTGCAGCTTCATCATCAGGATGCACCTGAATAGAAAGAGTGTCATTTGCCTGAATTATTTTTACAAGCAATGGATAATCACCGCCACACAACTTTTTAAAGTCGTCCTGACAGCCGTTCGGATGAGTCGAAGCAATCCAAAGTTCATAGCCCCAGATTTTTTCTGATTTTATTGGTGTAAGCTTTAGCATTTTGTTACCGTTTCAAGTGCAAGCTTCATCATGTCTTTAAATGTAGTCTGGCGTTCTTCGGCTGTGGTTGCCTCTCCGGTAATGATGTGGTCGCTTACTGTAAGAATTGCAAGAGCTTTGCGGTTGAACTGAGCAGCAAGTGTGTACAATTCTGCAGCTTCCATTTCAAGACCTGCTACACCAAACTTTTTCCAGAGCTTCCAGTTTTCGTTTTCGTCGTAAAAGCGGTCGCTTGAAGCACAAGGTGCAACAACTGCACGTAATCCTAAATCTTTTGCGGTATGATATGCTGTATCAAGCAATTCGAAGCTTGGAACAGGAGCAAAATGCATGAGTCCAAAGCGCTGACTTTGAAGTGCAGAATCTGTACAGGCAGCATTTGCAATGATTATGTCTCGCACCTTTACATCTTCACGGATAGAGCCGCAGGTTCCAATACGAACAGCCTTTTGTACATTATAAAACTGAAAAAGCTCCTGAACATAAATGGAAAGTGAAGGTTGTCCCATACCGGTTCCCTGAACAGAAACCTTGTGTCCCTTATAAGTTCCGGTAAAACCATACATTCCGCGAACTTCGTTGTAGCAAACTGCGTTTTCGAGGAAGTTTTCTGCAATGAATTTTGCTCTGAGCGGGTCGCCGGGCAACAAAACTGTATCTGCAATTGCACCTTCGGGTGCGTTAATGTGTGTACTCATAGAAGTAATTATAAAACGAAAAAACAAAAGAATCAAATGAAGAATAAAGCAACATATATAAAAAAATGCCGGCCACTTCGTGAAAAATGCTCCCGCAAAGAACCCTGTTTTGCTCCGCATTTTTCACTACGTGTCCGTCATTTTTTATAGTGCCTTTATTTATTAAATTGTTTATTAATTTCTTCGACAGCACACAGTAACTCACCTATTGCAGCCGGGGTGGTGTGGGGGCCAAAGCTAAATCTTACGGCGTTTTCGCTGATTTGTGGGGTTATGTGCATGGCTTCCAGGACGGGGCGTTTGTTTTTCTTTGAAGAACAGGCGCTGCCGGTGGAAATATAAAAGCCTTTAGCGTCAAGGGCGCGGAGCATTACGTTGCCTGGGATATGATCAAAGGAAGCCTGGACTACGTATGGAGAAAAAAGTTCAGGATTTTGAAGACGACCTGGTGAGACAATAGTACAACCTTTAAGCTGCGACAGAGACTCTACAAACTTTGCAGAAGCCTCTACAAGCTCAGGCTTTTCTTTGTTGTAGTAGCGTTCCAGAGCCAGAGAAAAAGCAACTGCGCCAAGAACGTTTTCTGTACCGCTTCGTATTCCTTTTTCCTGACCACCGCCACGTAAAAAGACGTCAATTGTGTCCTTCATATAAAGGATTCCTATTCCGCGGGGGCCACAGATTTTGTGGGAGCTTAAGGCTGCGCTGTCAATTCCAGGATGTGCCAGATTCAGCTGA
>JAILBH010000016.1 GCA_024681195.1 Treponema sp. | reverse complement strand
AACGGTGCTATCGTTTGTGACGAAGGCTCATTCGAAATCAACCCTACAGAAGAACAGGCTAAGAAACTTAAGGACTGGGTAGGAAAGGAAATCACATTCGGTATTCGTCCAGAAGACCTCAAGTATGTTGAAAAGCCAGCTACTAAAGATGATATGCAGATGAAGATTACTAACAAGGAACCACTTGGTGCCGAAACACATCTTTATCTTATTTCTAACAAAGGACAGAGCATCATTGCTAAGACAACAGCTACAGTTGAATTCCGCCTTGGAGACACTGTAAACGTTGTTCCTAACATGGAAAAGGCTAAGTTCTTCGAAATCAATCCAGATGCTGCAGAAGAAATGAACATCTGTGATACAATCGAAAAGAAGTGGTAATTAAACTTACCGCATAATAAAAGGCATTGTCCAATCGGGCAATGCCTTTTTTTTTGTAATACAATTATATATAATAATCCCATGATTCAAAACTCTCTCGTCTTATATAAAACACAACCTGCCGTAATCAAAGACGTAGACGGCGATAAATATATTCTTACATATTGCAGCCAGCCGGCAACTCCTACAGGCAAAAAGGCTGTTTATTCAGAACAGAAGGTGCGCGAAAAAGATGTTGTACTGCTTGAGGAAGGACCTGTTTCTTCTGTGGATAAAATTCTTGCTGCTGCACAGGACGAGAACCTCACACAAAAATTCAATTCATCTCTTTTAGAAACCTACGAGCTTCTTATTTCTGAACCCGAAACCGCTGCAACTCCATTATCATTTTCAGAGCTCACAGATTATGCAGCTCCTGATCTTGTACCGGACAATGCCTGGAGCTTTTATCAGACAATCTTAAATATGCCAAATTTCTGCCAGGATCCGGAAGCTTTTAAAAACGGCACGCTTTCATTCACACTACGCACTCAAGCTCAAATAGACGAAATCAATCAGAAAAAATATGAAAAAGAACATGAGGCAGAATTGCGGCAGGCTTTTATCAATCGTCTTAAAAACCGTAAGCTCGACCTTCCTGGTGATTCAAAATTCATGGGAGAAGTAGAAGCATTTGCCCTCTGTCAGACAGATAAATCAAAAGTGCTTGAACAGGCGGGGATTCCTCAGAATATAGAAAAGGCACATCGTCTTTTAATAGAAACCGGAATCTGGAGCGAAACAAAAAATCCTCATCCGACCCGGCTTGGATTTAGTTTTGATTCTGCCCGTGAACAGCTGGGTCCCATGCCCGATGAAGAACGTGAAGAAGTTCCCTGCATCTGTTATGCCATTGACTCTCCTAATGCAGCAGACCCTGATGATGCAATCGGCTATGACGGAGAATATTACTGGGTTTGTATTGCAGACCCGGCCAGCAGTGTTGCACCGGATTCTTCAATAGATATTGCAGCCCGCAATCGAGGTACAACCCTCTACATTCCCGAAGGTGCAAGCCGTATGCTTTGCGAAAAGAGCCTCGAAGATTATGCGCTTGGATTAAAAGTTCCGTCGTGTGCTCTTGCCTTCCGTCTTAAGATGAATGATGACTGTCAGATAGAGGAGTGTGTTGTAAAAAAAGTCCGCGTTAATGTAAAGATGATAAGCTATGCCGAAGTTGAACAGCAAAAAGATAGCGAAACTTTTAAACCTTTTTATGAACTTGCCAGACGGAATCTTGCGCGGCGCACTGCAAACAATGCCGTTACAATTCAGATGCCTGAAGTAGACATTCATGTAGACCGTGAAACCAAAATTGTAACTGTTGAGCCCGAAAAAAAATATGAGTCGAACGACGTTGTTCAAGAATTTATGCTTCTGGCTGGGGAAGGGGCGGCTCGATTCGCGTTTGCGAACAAGATTGCTTTTCCGTTTGTAAGCCAGGAAGCACCTGAATTCCCTGCAAAAATTCCCGATGGCTGGGCAGGGCAGTTTGCACGTGTAAAATGCATGCGCAAGCGTTCTGTTGGAATTACACCGGCTCCTCATGCAGGCCTTGGCTTGAGTTTTTACAGTCAGGTTACTTCTCCTTTACGCCGCTACTCAGATCTTATTGCTCACCAGCAGCTTCGTGCATTTATAGACGGCCGCCGCCTTTTGGACAAGGACGAAATGCTTGAACGTATTGCAGCCGGTGACGCCGCCTCTCTTGCCGCCCGTAAAGCAAGCCGCCTTAGCGAAACTCACTGGAAGCTTGTTTACCTTATGCAGAATCCCGAAAAAGCTTACACCGGTTTTTGTATAGACAAACGCGGTAACGATGCCTTATTTTTGATTCCCGAACTGGATATGCAGACAACATTGGCAGGTTGTTCTGATATAAAACTGAATGATGAAATTATTTTAAAATCTTCTAAAGTTGATATAACAACACAAAATGTAATTTTTATGAGAGCAGGCGTTGCGGGCGGCGTTTGAGCCCGCAGAGGGGGTAGGGCACAACGAAGTGTGACCGCAGGGGGAGACTTCCCCCTCATAATATCTATTCCCTATTCCCTCATTATTTACTATAATAGGTCAAATTATAAAAGAGGAATCCTATGATCGTAATGAAATTCGGTGGCTCCAGCGTTGCTAATGCGGAGCGTATTAAGCATGTTGCTTCAATAATTAAGGCTTATGCCTTTCGTCGTCCTGTAGTTGTTCTTTCTGCAATGGGAGATACTACTGACCATCTTTTAGAGGCAGCAGATAAAGCTGTAGAAGGTACAGTTGATGTTGCCGGAGTTGCAAAACTTCACGAAGAAACAGCTGCAGAACTTGGTATTAATATTGATACAATTGAGGCTCTGCTTGACGAACTTAAACAGCTGCTTACCGGAATTTCTATGCTTAAAGAAGTTAGCAAACGTTCCCGCGATTATCTTGTTTCTTTTGGTGAACGCATGTCTGTACGTATGATGGCAGCTTACTTAAACAGCCAGGGCATTCCTGCAAAATTCCACGATGCCTGGAATATCGGTTTTATAAGCGACTCAAACTATATGTCTGCCGAACTTCTTGATGAAACCTGGACAAACATTCCTCAGTATTTAAATGGTTATAAAAACGGTGCCTACGATGATATTCCTATTGTAACAGGCTTTATTGCAAAGGATGCAAAAGGCAATATTACAACTTTGGGTCGCGGAGGTTCAGACCTTACTGCAACTATGATTGGTGCAGCCATGAAGGCAGAAGAGGTTCAGACCTGGAAGGATGTTGACGGTATTCTTACTGCAGATCCACGTGTTGTTGCCGAAGCTAAACCTGTTCCTGAAGTTACCTACGAAGAAGCTCAGGAGCTTGCAATGTTTGGTGCTCAGGTTCTTCATCCTCGTAGTATGCTTCCTGTTCGCAAAACTCAGACTCCTGTACGCGTAAAAAACTCTTACAATATTCAAAGCTCAGGTTCTCTTATTGTTGAACAGCATAATGGAAAGGTTCCTCCTGTTTGTGCAATTACAAGCGTAAAGCATATTACACTTATTGATATTGTATCTTCACGCATGCTTGGAGCTGCAGGTTTCCTTGCTCACGTATTCAATAACTTCTTAAAATGGAATATCAGTATTGATGTAATTGCCACTTCCGAAGTTTCTGTTTCTCTTACAGTAAACTCAAAGGATAATCTTGACGGACTTATTGAAGACCTTGAAAAAGCCAGCGAAGTTACAGTTAGAACCGGAAAAGCAATTGTTACAATCATCTGTGATGCAGCACATTCAAGCGCAATTCTTGCAAGCGGCTTTGATGCCCTTGCCGACGAAGGCATAAACGTTCAGATGATCAGCCAGGGTGCAAGCAAAGTAAACATCAGTATGATAGTAGATGAAGATGAAGCCGACGATACTGTCAGAATTCTTCATAAGGCATATTTTAGTTAGGAGATTTATTATGAAAATCGCATTAGTAGGATACGGAAAGATGGGCCAGATGATTGCCCAGGCTGCAAAGCGTGCAGGACACGAAATTGTTATGACAATTGATGTTGTAAGTGACGAAGCAATGGTAAAGGTTAGTCAGGGAGACACAGATGCAATTGTCCGCGCAGTAAAATCCAGCGGTGCAGAAGGAATTATTGAATTTACTCATCCTACTGCTGTAATTAATAATATAAAAGCTCTTCTTCCTCTTGGACTTCCACTTGTTGTAGGAACTACCGGCTGGAACGATAAACATGCAGAAATAAACGCTTATGCCAAAGAAGTTGGCGGAACTCTTATGACTGCCGGAAACTTTTCGATTGGCGTAAATATGTTTTATAAGATTGTAGAAGAAGCCGCAAAGCTTATGTCTGAATATAAAGATTACGATGTTGCAACCTGGGAAATGCATCACAACCAGAAGGCAGACAGCCCAAGCGGTACAGCTTTGGAAATTGCACGCCGTGTACAGCTGGGTTATACAAATAAAACAGAAATTGTAACCGACGCCTTCCACGAGCGCCCCTCTGCAAACCAGCTGCATGTAAGTTCAACCCGCTGCGGAAACATTCCTGGTACTCATAAAGTATTCTTTGATGGTACAGCAGATACTATTGAACTTACTCATACAGCACGCAGCCGCGAAGGTTTTGCTGTTGGTGCAGTTGAGTCTCTTGTTAAACTTGATTCTGCCATAAAGACCGGAAAGCTTTCTAAGGGAGCTCTTTACGGTTGGGACGATCTTTATAACTAAGGCTTAAGGTCTGTAAAGCATTAAAAGGGCGCCTGTTCCCATAAAAATACAGGTGCCAAGTGTTACCATTGTAAGAATAATTTTCTCTGTTTTTTCGCTTATATCAAAAGGACGTGTTTTCTGAAAAATCTGGAAAACCGTATAGAACATTGCACTTAATGTACCAATAAACATAATAAAACCAAAAAGTCTTCTTTCGTAAACAAGAGAGAAAAATGCGGTAATGCTCAAAAAGCTGTTGATAGCGTATTGAATAATGGCCGAAAGATATTTTGCAAAGCTTTGTTTTTTAATAAAAATACAAATGGTAATAAAGCCCGCAAGATAAATAATTCCAAGAATAATAAATAAAATCTGCCCAACCTTATGAATCCTGTATACCGAAAAGAGTAGTGAAGTCCAGAAAATAGAAGCCGCAGCTACAAGAAAGCCTTCAATATTTCTGATGAACGGTTTTTTGTCAGAAAGTGTACAGATTACGGCAAGTGAATAAGCAAAGACAGCCAGTGCAAAAATCAAAATGATGTGATATGAATCGGGAAGGTAGCCGGCCATGAGTGGAAAAAGGATTCCCGAAGCAAAAGGAACAAAAAAACATCTTGTAATCTTTTCCATTACTACAATGTTTTTTACCTGTGCAATGATATACAAAATAAGGACTACAACCAGCAGCCCTGTAAAGGTCCATAAAAATGCGTTCATAATTTAATTCTAAAATATTTAATGATTCTTTGGAAGTGGTGAAAAAAAATTATAAAAAAAATAATATTATGCTTGACAATATATTATACAAGATATAATATTATATATATAAGATAATTATACAAGGAGGTACAAATGACATTTACAGCTGGTTCTTCGCTGCTTGATGCCGTTGTTCTTTCCGTTGTTAGTCTTGAAGGAACCTACGGTTACAAAATCACGCAGGATGTACGGCAGGTTATGGACGTTTCCGAAAGCACCCTTTATCCGGTTTTGCGCAGACTGCAGAAGGATGGACTTTTAGAAACCTATGATATGGAATTCCAGGGAAGAAACAGACGTTATTATAAAATAACTTCCAATGGAATGATTTTACTTGATAAATATCGTTCTGAATGGATATCTTATAAGAAAAGCATAGATAAGATTCTTTTAGGACAAGCACAGGGGGAATAAATATGACAAGAGACGAGTATCTGAAAGCACTTAAAAACAATATCCAGACCCTGACTCTGGATGAACAGAATGAAGCGCTTCAGTATTATTCAGATTATTTTGACGATGCTGGTGATGATGAAAAAGTAATGGAAGAGCTTGGAACTCCGGAAGAAGTTGCAGAGCTTATTAAAGAACGCTGTTCTAATACTCTTGTAGAAAAAGAAAAAAAGAGCAGTGAAGAAGATTCAGACGAAAATGCTTCTGCAAACGGCCTGCGTGATGCCCTTTATTATGAATTCAAGAAGACCGACGTAAAGAATATCGAATTCAGCTTTGGTGCTGCTTCTGTTGTAATTATTCCAGGTTCAAAGCTTAGTGTAGAAACTCGTGGTATTTCAAAGCAGAATCTTTTGTGTCATGTAGATTCTCAAAAAACACTTGTTATCAAGAATTTGAATAAGCTTTCGGGGCTCAATTTTTTGAGTCATGAACCTGCTTCAAGAATTGTACCGCGTATTCTTATTTCAATTCCAAAGGGAACAGAATTTACAAGATTTAAAGCTGCTGTTGGAGCCGGAAATCTTGTAACCAAAGATGTAGATTTTTCTTTTGAAAAAGGAAACATCGAAGTAGGAGCAGGAAACTTTGTAATTGGAAAAGTAAACGGTAATAATCTTAATATCCGATGTGGAATGGGTAATCTTCATCTGCAGGGTAAATTGACAGGCCGCAGCGATATTGACTGTGGAATGGGTGCAATCCGCCTGGAGCTTGAAGGAGATGCTTCGACTTATTCTTATGATGCTAAGGTAGGATTGGGAGACTTTAGATTCAACAAGGATAAGAGAAGCGGTGTCTGCAAGGTTTATACCGATACACCAAAAGCAAATCACTTTTCGGTAAACTGCGGTATGGGCAGTGTAAATATTTCTATGGAATAAGAGGAGATGAATAAATGAAAAAGCTTAAGAAATCAAATAATAGAGTTTTTTGTGGAGTTTGCGGTGGTCTTTCTGAATACCTGAACTTTGATCCAACTATAATCCGACTGATTGTGTGTGTACTTTCTTTGTTCAGCTTTGGAACAGGAATTATCCTGTACATTATTGCAGCCCTTATCATGCCGTCTTCGGATACTCCGGATCCGTATAATGATGATGTAGATAAGCTCAAGAGTGCTAATGTTAATTCTTCTGAAGAATCCTCTGAGGGCAAAAAGAGCCGTTCTTCAGGACCAAAGAAGGAAGGGGCAGAAGTTCCTCACTCAGATGAAGAATTTGATTCTTACTTCAAGAATAAATAATTAAACCAACCCCGGGTGTAAAAGCCTGGGGTTTTTACTGCTTAAATCACCTTTGTAAATTACTTAAAATTACTTAAATTATCTGCCTAAAAATTCTCACTTTTTGACTAAAAAACAATTTTTTACAGATTTTTTTCCTACCAAATTTTACGATTATATGATAATATAAAATATTATGGCAAAACTCAAAATCAATAAAACCCTGCGGAATATATTGATTGCAATTGGAGCAATTGTAGTTATTTTTGCAGGTTCCAGGCTTATTCCCGAAAAGAAATTAAGCGAATATTATGAAGGTTATGATTTGTCAACATTACAAAGTGCAGTTTCGGCAGGAACTACTTATTCCGAATATCTGGAATTGCACAAGAATGCAGCTACACCGAACCTCACGGTTCCAATTAACGTATTTGCCTATGATGTTGATCAGTCATCGGGTGTAAGTATTGTTAATAATTATGAGGGAAGGAGTGCTGTCAAGACAGAAGACAATTCCTTCATTCTTTGGTCTGTAGATGTTCCACAATCTGGCTTCTACAATATTTCCATGGACTATATCTGTCCGCCGTCACGCAATCTTGATGTAGAAAGAATTCTTTATATTAATGGAGAAATGCCATTTAATGGTGCAGACACTCTTTCTTTTTCTCGTCTATGGAAAGATGGTGGCGAAATCAAATACGATAACCGTGGAAACCAGATCCGCCCTGTTCAGGCAGAAGTTTATTATTATCAGACTGTAAGATTTAAGAGCGAACTTGGTTATGAAGTTGACCCTTATAAATTCTATTTTAACAAGGGTGTAAATACTATTGCACTCAAAGCAATTAATGAGCCTTGTGCCATCAGCTCTATGGAGCTTGTTCCTGTTCAAACTTATGTAAACTATGAACAGTATGTAGCTAAGCAGCCATTAAAGCCAGAAGCCTTTGCTTCTAAAGATATTTTTATTAAGGTTCAGGGTGAAGACTCTCTTGTACGTTCAGATCCTTCTTTGTTTGCACGCTATGACCGTTCTTCTGCAATTACAGAACCTTACAGCACAACTACTACTGTATTAAACTATACCGGTGGGGATTCATGGAAGTCTCCTGGTCAGTGGATTGAATGGGAATTTGAAGTTCCGGAAAACGGCTGGTATACAATTTCTCTTAAAGGTCGCCAGCTTTATCAACGTGGTTATGTTTCTTACCGTTCTGTTTATATTGATGATGAAATTCCAATAGAAGAGCTCAAAACTGTAGGCTTTAAATACAACAAGGACTGGCAGTATAAGACTCTTGGTAAAGATGATAAGGATCCATATAAATTCTACCTTACAAAGGGAAAGCACACTATTAAACTTGAAGCAACCCTTGGCGATATTGGACCAATTATCAGTCAGATGGAAGATTCTATCTATCGTTTGAATCTTATCTACAGAACCATTCTTGTGCTTACAGGTCCAACTCCGGATGCAGACCGCGACTATGAGCTTCATAAGGTATTCCCGGATGAGGTTGCAGCAATGGATCTGGAAAGCCGTCGTCTTTACAAGCTTATTGATGACTTTGTAAAAATTACAGGACAAAAATCCAACCTTATTGCTCCTGCCGAAACTCTTGCTGCCCAGCTTGCAAAATTCTATAAGCATCCCGACCGCATAAGCAAGAACTTCCAGAACTTTAAGGATAATACAACAAACTTTGCTTCTTCCATGCTTTCTCTTATCGAAACAAAACTCGATATTGACTATGTTGTTGTTCAGAGTGCTAACGATAAAATTAAACCGGATAAGTCAAACTTCTTTAAGGACGCAAGACACGAATTTGTTTCATTTATCAATTCCTTTATTTATGACTCTGCAACCTTGGGAAGTGTTTATGATAAAGATGCCGACCATGTAATTGAAGTCTGGATTGTAACCGGACGTGATCAGAGTCAGGTTCTTAAAAACATGATTGATGATACCTTTACTCCTCAAACAGGAATTAAGGTAAACGTTAAGCTTATTAATCCTAACGCACTGCTTACTGCCGTAATTGCCGGTAACGGACCTGATGTTGTTGTTTCTACCTATAATTCACATCCTGTAGATTATGCTTTGCGTAATGCCAACGTAAACCTGCGCCGTTTTGAGGACTGCGACAAAGTTCTTTCCTGGTTTAAAGAAAGCGCTTATATTCCTTATGAATACAAAGATGGACTTTATGCACTTCCTGAACAGGAAACCTTTAACCTGCTTTTCTACCGCAAGGATATTCTGGCTCAGCTTGGTATTGATCCTCCACAAACCTGGGATGACTTTATCAACATGCTGCCAACCCTTCAGTCAAACAACCTGGCTGTAGGTGTGCCTTATCCTAACGTAATTCAGGGTGGTGCAGTAGACCTTGGTATTTTGTACTCAATGATTTATCAGGGTGGAGGACAGATTTATACTCCTAGCGGAGACAAATCTCTGGTAGATTCCGAACCTGGTATTCACGCATTTAAGACCTATACAAGCTTCTATAATAACTATGGTTTACCGCTTATCTACGACTTTATGAGCCGTTTCCGTACAGGAGAAATGCCTGTAGGAATTGCAAACTATACTACCTACAATACAATCGTAGTTGGTGCTCCGGAAATCCGAAACCTCTGGGATTTTACCTACCTGCCTGGAACCTATGATGAACACGGAAATATTAACCGTGCTAATGCAGCCGGTGGGGTTTGTACTATGATGATTAAAAAAGGAATAAACCTTGATGACCTTGATCTTTCGAGCATTCCAGAGCTTACTTATTCAAGCTTTACAGGAAAGGCTTTTGAAGAAGGCGCTATTCCTGGAATTAATCAGAAAACCTGGGAAAAGGTTATGCGTAATGAATCAATTCAAAGAGATTCCTGGGAGTTTATGAAGTGGTGGGTATCTGAAGAGTCTCAGGTTCGCTACGGACGAGAAATGGAAGCCTTGCTTGGTGCTTCTGCACGTCATCCGACTGCAAACTTACAGGCTCTCAAACAGCTTTCATGGAATTCACAGCAGATTGAAATTCTTGAAAACTCTCTTGAGCAGACAGTTGGTGTACCAGAAGTGCCTGGAAGTTACTTTACACCACGTCATGTTGTAAATGCCGCCCGAAGAGTTGTTAATGACAAGGATGATCCGCGGGAAACCCTCATAGACTATACCCGTAAAATTAATGAAGAGCTTACACGTAAGCGTATAGAATTTGATCTTCCAATAGCGGACGACTAATCAGGAGTAATATATGAGTGATTCAACATTAAAGAAATATATTGCACATAAAAAGCTTCAAGCTACAGATATGGTACGTAATGCCAGAAGAAACAGAATCTGCTATCTGTTCCTTTTGCCTTATGCCGTTTTGTTTATTACTTTTTATGTACTTCCAATGTTAACTTCCATTTATTTTAGTTTTACAAACTATAATATTCTGGAAAAACCGGAATTTGTTGGTGCAAGAAACTACATAAATCTGTTTCTTGAAGATGAAGTTTATACAACAGCCGTAAAAAATACGTTCGTCATTGCCATAATTGTCGGACCAATAGGCTACATCATGTCGTTCATTTTTGCCTGGCTCATCAACGAGCTTCCAAACTGGCTCAGAACCCTGGTTGTATTCTTCTTCTATGTTCCAAGTATTTCGGGGCAAGCCTTTAACGTATTCAAGTTCTTCTTCTCTGATGATGCCCGCGGATGGTTAAATGCTAAACTCATTTCCTGGAACGTTATTCAGCAGCCAATTCTCTTCCTTACAAACCCTCACAATGTTCTAAGGGTTGTAATTCCTATCATTTTGTGGACTTCTCTTGGTACGGGCTTCCTTTCCTTTGTAGCAGGTCTTAAGGGAATTGATAAGGCTCAGTACGAAGCCGGCTACATTGACGGT
>JAILBH010000008.1 GCA_024681195.1 Treponema sp. | reverse complement strand
ATCGGTTCCCGGAGTCTGCCCTGCAAACTGATTGCATGGAACATCGACAACTTCAAATCCCTGGTCATGATATTTTTCGTACATATCCTCAATATCCTTGTAATGAGGAGTAAAACCACAGCCGGTTGCAGTATTTACAACAAGAACAACCTTACCTTCAAAATCCTTCATAGAAACTTCTTCCCCTTTAGGGTTTTGAACCGTGTAATCATAAAATCCCATAATATTACCTCCATTGGTTTATATTTGACTAGATTATATTTTATCAAATGTATTTTGTCAACTAAACAAGAAATAGCAACAAATGCGAAATCTTCTATTATTTGCTTGATTATACCTTTGTTTTAAAGTATATTGTAATCTCTATGACTGAAAATTTAGAAGAAAACACAGAAATTATTGAAGACGCAGCCGACGAATCTATTTCTTTTGAAGATCTTGGACTTGATGAATATGCGTTGAAGGCTGTTTCCAAAAAGGGATTTGTTACTCCCTCTCCTATTCAGGTGCTTGCCATTCCTCGACTTTTGAACGGAGACTCCAATCTTATTGCACGAGCCCGTACAGGAACCGGAAAAACTGCGGCTTTTGGTTTACCAATTATTCAGAATATTCATGAAAAATCTGAACACGTAGAAGCTCTCATTCTTGAGCCTACCCGCGAGCTTGCAATGCAGACCTGCGAAGAAATGAAATCTTTTACAAGCACAAAATACCCGCGCACTACAGTACTTTATGGTGGTGCTTCTTATGCTGCCCAGATCCGTGAGCTCAAAGCTGGTTGTGAAATTGTTGTAGGAACCCCCGGCAGAATTAAAGACCATCTGGAAAAAAAGACTCTTGATCTTAGCCACATCAAATATTTTATTCTTGATGAAGGTGACGAAATGCTGGCTATGGGCTTTATTGATGATATCCGCGAGATTTTTGAAAAGTCTAATACAGATGCCCGCATTCTTTTGTTCAGTGCAACCATGCCGGCTCCTATTTTGAAAATTGCCGCAGACTTTATGGGCGAGTACGATATTATTGAAGAAGAAAATGTTGTAGACGAAGCCCTGCTCATTGACCAGAAATACTGGTTTGTAAAAGAAAGCGAAAAAATTGAAGCACTTGTTCGCCTTATTGATATGTCTCCTGATTTTTATGGACTTGTATTTACCATGACAAAAATGGATGCTGACCGTGTTACCCGCGAGCTTGATTTACGTGGTTATGAAGCTGCAGCTCTTCACGGAGACATTATGCAAAACCAGCGTGAAAAAGTTTTGGAACGCTTCCGCATGAAAAAGACCCGTATTCTTGTTGCAACAGACGTTGCTGCCCGTGGTATTGATATTTCGGGATTAAGCCACGTTGTAAACTACTCTCTTCCATTTGATACTGCAACTTATGTTCACCGCATTGGTCGTACAGGTCGTGCCGGAACTACAGGTATTGCAATTACTTTTGTGCGCCCCGAAGAACGCCGCAAGCTTGGCTTTTTTATTAAAAATGCAGAACGGGCTACCAAGAAGAAGCTTACTGAAGAAAAGGTGCCGGGTGTAAATGAGGTATTGAAACTTAAAGAAACCCGCGTAATGAATGAGTTGAAGGAACGTTTATTCAAAAAGACGGTGGTGGTTGAGCCCGTCGAAACCACCGAATCTGAAGAAGTGGTTTCGACAAGCTCAACCACCGCAGAAACTTTAGTCCTCCGCAGCATTCCAGAAAAGTTCACTACTCTTGCTGAAGAAATTTGCCAGAACCAGAATCCTCAGGACGTTGTTGCAGGGCTTCTTTCTATTATGTACGGCGAAAAACTGAGTCCTAAGCATTACGGAAAAATAAGCACAAAAGACCTTGGCCCTCGCGGTGACCAGCTTCGTATTTTTATTTCTCTTGGAAAAAAGGATGGTTACCGTGCCCGCGAACTTGCCGAATACTTTAGCGAACTGCTTCATATTCCTGGCCGCCTGGTTGACGACATTGATGTTGCACAGGAATTTTCACTTTTGTCACTGCCTGCTGCAAGCGCCAAAAAAGCTATTGAAATGTCCCGCAAAAGCAAAAAGCTTCCGCACATGCATCTTGATGTAAAGGAAGAAGGCGGTGGACGCAAAAGAAATACACGCCGTCATTCAGAAGACAAGCCGCACGAAAACAAACAAAAACGGCCTTCTAAAAAACCTTCTGAAAGGTCTTCTAAAAAGCCGTCGTCTAAAAAGTCTGATGCCAGTGCCTTTGTTAAGAAAGGAAATAAAGGTAAAAAGGCAGAAAGGTTCTAGCGCTGGATTCTACCAGATCCATTACCAGCAGCTAACTTCTCCACTTCATCAACACTAACCATGTTGTAATCGCCTTCGATTGTGTGCTTGAGGCAGGAAGCGGCAACTGCAAATTCAACTGCATCCTGTGTAGACTTGCCGTTGAGCAAAGAATAAATCAAACCGCCGCCAAAGCTGTCGCCGCCGCCAACACGGTCTACAATGTACATTTCGTATTCCTTGCTGAAGCAGTAATCTTTTCCGTCGTACAAAAGTGCTGCCCAGTTGTTGCGGTTTGCATTTATGGAAGTACGCAAAGTAATTGCAACCTTCTTAAATCCAAACTTATCGGCAAGCTGCTTTGCTACAGATTTGTAACCTTCTTTATTAAGTTTACCGCCTGTGATATCTGTATTCTCGGCTTCGATTCCAAAAACATCTTTTGCGTCTTCTTCGTTAGAAATACATACATCAACATATTCACAAATCTTTGTCATTGCTTCACGAGCCTGCTCACGTGTCCAGAGCTTTCCGCGGTAGTTTAAGTCGCAGCTTACAGTAGCACCCGCAGCCTTTGCAGCCTTACATGCTTCTATACAAATCTGAACAAGGTTACCGCCAAGAGCCGGAGTAATTCCTGTAAGATGGAACCATTTGCAGTCTTTAAAAATTCCTGCCCAGTCAAAATCTTCCGGCTTTGCTTCCGCAATAGAGCTGTGTGCACGGTCGTAAATACATTTTGATCCACGCTGACTTGCTCCACGCTCATTATAGTAAATACCAACACGGTCGCCGCCACGAACAATATATTCTGTGTTTACACCATAACGGCGCAAACTGTTTATTGCAGCCTGACCAATTTCGTGCTTTGGAAGCTTTGTTACGTAATATGCGTCGAGTCCATAATTTGCAAGAGATACAGCAACGTTTGCCTCGCCTCCTCCAAAGGTAGAAGTCATTTTATCTACCTGAACAAAACGGAAATATCCTTCTGGCTCAAGTCTGAGCATTATTTCACCAAATGTTACTACTTTCATATTTTATCCTCTTATTTCCTTTACAATATCAGCAGCTTCGCGTGTCAGCTTTTCAATCTGGGCAAAGTCTCCTGCTGCAACAAGGTCTCCCTTTACCATCCAGCTGCCGCCACATGCTAAAATCTTATCGCAGGCAAGATAGTCGCGTACGTTTGTGGCGTT
>JAILBH010000229.1 GCA_024681195.1 Treponema sp. | reverse complement strand
TGAACGCACAGAAGAGCAGGTTCATGACCTATTCAAAGGCGCAGAAGGGCTGGATGGTTTTAATGTAACAATTCCATATAAAAAACTTGCTGCAAGCTTGTGTACAGAGCTTTCTGAAGAAGCAAAAGAGCTTGGTGCAGTAAACACAGTTGTAAAAACTCCGGATGGTTTTAAAGGCTACAACACAGATGTTTTCGGATTTAAGTACATGCTCCAAAGCGCAGGCATGGATCCAGCAGGCAAAAACTGCCTTATCCTTGGTACAGGCGGCGCAAGTGTTGCAGTAGAGTATGCCCTGAAAAAAATGGGCGCTGCAAAGATTGATTTTTGTTCCCGTTCAGGCCATATAAATTATGAAAATGTTTATACGGTTGCCCAGGATTCTGAGGTTATTGTAAACACAACACCAGTAGGCATGTTCCCGGAAATTGATAATTCTCCGATTGATCTTTCTAAATTCAAAAATCTTTATGCCGCAGCAGACATCGTTTATAATCCTTCACGCACAAAGTTTTTGCAGCAGGCACAGGAGCTTAGTGTAAAAAATGCAGGCGGACTTAGTATGCTTGTGGCACAGGCGTGGGAGGCAAGCAGGATTTTTATGCAACAGGAGGTGGTTTCGACAGGCTCAACCACCGCAGATGGTGCAGCAAAAATTAACTCTGTAATAAAATCCCTGCAGGACCAGATGCTCAATGTCACACTCATCGGTATGCCCGGTTGTGGAAAAACTACACTTGGAAAAAAACTTGCGGCGCAGATGAATCGCACTTTTATAGACCTGGACGAAGAGTTCTCCAAAGAATATGGCGCAACCCCCGCCCAAATAATAACACAAAAAGGGGAGGACGAGTTTCGTGCCATGGAAACCCAGCTTGCCAAAAAAATCCTTCCTCAGTCTGGACTTGTAATTGCAACTGGTGGCGGCATTGTAACCCGCAAAGAAAACTGGTTTTACCTGCGTGCCAATTCCCGCGTAATTTACATAGAACGCCCACTGGAATTCCTTTTAAAACAGGATACGTCTAACAGACCGCTCAGTCAGAATAATAAAATAGAGGAACTCTATAAAACCAGAGTTCCTCTTTATGAAAAGATTTGTGATGAAAAGTGGAAAGATTAGCCCGGTATGTGAATAATCTCGCGCGGCTTACTTCCGTTGGCTGGACCTACGATTCCACGCTCTTCCATTTCTTCGACTAAGCGGGCAGCTCGGTTGTATCCAATCTTCAGACGGCGCTGGATGTAGCTTGCGCTAGCCTTTCCAGACTGAACAACAATTTCCAGAGCCTGGTCGTAAAGCGGATCTTCATCCATATTGTTTCCAAACAGGTCAACGTTTCCACCTTCGTCTTCGTCATCTTCTACAAAGATTTCATCATCAATGTAATCTGGTTCCCCATATTGTTTTACACATTCAACAACCTTTTCTACTTCGTTGTCGTCTACATAAGTTCCCTGGATACGGATTGGAGCAGGGTCAACGGCAGAAGCATAAAGCATGTCGCCTCGGCCAAGAAGCTTTTCAGCACCAACACCATCAATAATAATCTGAGAGTCAATACGGGAAGCAACCATAAATGCAATTCGGCTTGGAATGTTTGCTTTAATCAAACCGGTAATTACATTTGTAGAAGGACGCTGAGTTGCAAGAACAAGGTGAATACCAACTGCACGGCTCATAGCTGTAAGACGTGCAACAATATTTTCAAGTTCTTTTCCGCTGGTTGCCATAAGGTCGGCAAACTCATCAATAATTACAACGATGTAAGGAAGCTTTTCTGTACAGATGTCGCGTTCTTTAATGCGTTCGTTGTAGCTGGAAATATCACGAACACCAAGTCCATCAAGCAGAGCATAGCGGCGTTCCATTTCGCAAAGACAATACTGCAGAGCCTGAATAGCCTTCTTTGGTTCTGTAATAACCGGAGTAAGAAGGTGTGGAATATTATTGTAAAGCTTGAGTTCTACAACCTTAGGGTCAACAAGAATCATCTTTACATCTTTGAAAGAACGCTTGTAAAGAATTGACAGAATGAGCGAGTTTACACAAACAGATTTTCCGGAACCTGTTGCACCTGCAATAAGCATATGCGGTGTTTTTACAAGGTCAATAAGCTGGGCCTTTCCAAGAATATCTTTTCCCAAAACCACAGGAACTGCCATCTTGTTCCATTCAGGCAAATCCATTTCGATAATTTCACGGAAGCCTACAACACTGCGGCGTTTGTTTGGAACTTCAATACCAACAGCCTGCTTACCAGGAATTGGAGCAACAATACGTACAGACTGTGCTGCAAGACTAAGAGCAATGTTATCCTGCAAAGCAACAATCTTGCTAAGCTTTACACCAGGGGCAGGAAGGATTTCGAACATTGTTACAACAGGACCTTTTTTAATACCAATGATGTCTGCATCAATATTAAATTCAGAAAGTGTCTGTTTAAGATTTATAGAAGCCTGTTTAGTTTCATCATCAATAATCCAGTACTGGTCGTCCTTATAGGCTGTGAGCAGGTTAGAAGGAATTACATATGGTCCTTTCTTTGTAGCTTTATGAGATTTAGGAGCAGGGCCTTCAATTACCTTATGCTGAGGTGTGTTTTCTTCCTGCTGTGCGTTAAAGAAATCTGTAAGCTCGTCGGCAGTAAGGTTGTTTGCGTGACCGGCATTTGGATTAAGCTCAGGAGATTCTTCTTCTTCCATTTCTAAATCCAGGTCTTTTGAAAATACAGACTCGTCGTCATCAAAAACTCCACCGTAATCATCATCATCTTTTGCTTTGTTTCTGATATCCTTTTCCATGTCAGAGAAAACATTTGCACCAACTTTACCAAAGCTTACACTGTTTTCCTGTTTTGCAATCTGCTGGAATACAGAGTTTCCAACTTCAAGCTCTTCTGGAACAGGTTCAATATCATCAGAAAGCTCTTCATCGCCTTCAACATTGTTCATATCAATGTCAAAGAAGTCTGGATCAAGTTCGTCTTTCTTTTGTTCAGCCTGGTTTGTAGTGTCTGCGCCAAGCGAAATCTTTCTTGGATATTTTGATTTTACAGGTTCAACCTTTGGCTCTTGCTTTTCTTCTTCAGCTTCTTCTCCATTACGGATAGAAATGCCGGAAGAGTAGGCTGGGTTTGGAACTACTGTATCAATATATTTAGCGGCTGCATATGGCGAAGAGGCTTCTTCAGCAGCGGCAGCTTCTTTGGAAGCAGCTTCCTCTGCCGGCGGGAATTGCAATGCAGGATCATCAGTATCAATTTCTTCTTCTATATAATCATCAGGAAGCTGGGCCGGAACCGGTGGAAGATTGTTCCATTCAAGTTCATCAACCGCATTTTCTTCGGCCGGGATTTCTTCTTCGGCAAGAAGGGCAGCATATTCTTCCTGAGAAATAATTGAAGCAGGATTTTTCTTTTCTTCTTCCGGCTCTTCTGCAGCAGGAGCATCCGGTTCATCAAATACATCTTTTAAATCGCTTGTGTCAATTGAATCAAGACCAACAGGTTCGTCTGCAAAATGAGTTTCGAGTTTGTGTTCAATGTTGTCGGAAGGGGCGGCGGCAACTGCGTCACCAGCTGCAATCGTGTCACCAGCTGCAACGTTTTCAGCTGCAACCTCGCCACCTTTTCCCAGCGCCTCATAATCTTCTATGCTTGGAATATCAGATTCATATAATTCGTCGGCTTCTTCAATAAGGGCTTCAAAGGATTCATCCTTCTTTTTATCCTTAAGTTTTTTGAATGCCTTATCAAAAATAGTTTTCTTTGGTTTTATTTTTTCATATTTAAACTGACCGTCCTCTGTTTCTTCGGTCTCTACATCAGTTTCGTCATAAGCTTCATCATAATCGTCACTTTCATCATAGTATTCTTCGTTATTTTCTGGTTCAACAGGCTTTGGTACAGGCTTTCCTTTATAAAAAATCTTTCGGTTTACTGAATCTGCAATAATTCCGGCTCCAATAATTTCAATAATAAGGAGCATAAGACCTGTTACACCCGCAATTACTGCTTTAATAATTGCAGAGGAACCGCTATCAGAAGAAAGTACCGAACGGCATATTTTTTCTGTTAAAACACAGGTATAAAACGGAATGAGGGCTGTAATTAAACGCATTGTTTTTTGTGCAGTCCAGATTGCCGCAAAACAGTATAATCCCGAAATCAAAAGGAATACTGGGATTAAAATGCTCGAAAAACCATAAACGGTAGTAAGCATATTACCTGTAAAATAGAAAATATTGTTGTGTCCAGGACCTCCAACACCAAAATCCAGAACCTGGAGAATAAGGCAGATGGAAAAAACTGCTGCAAGTGACAGTAAAATTGTTCCTGTTATAATACTAGATTTATTAGACGATTTCATATTTTAATTATCGTCTTTTAGAAAAATGAGTTTAGTGTTATAATTTTATTTATGAAAACGACTGCTGTAAAGACTGTAGGTATTTTAACGTCCGGTGGAGACGCTCCCGGGCTGAATGCGGCTATCAGAGCACTTTGTGTTGCTGGTAAAAATAAATATGGAATGAAATTTATAGGTATTCGTAATGGATACCGCGGGCTTATTGATAATGATACCTTTAAAATGGATAAACTCGATTTTGATTCACTTGTAAATGCCGGAGGAACCTGTCTTGGTACTTCGCGCGTTAAGCCTTTTAAAAATCCTGTGCCGGATCCAAAAACAGGACTTTTGCCTGTAGAAGGAATTAAAGAAACTCTTAAAAAGAATAAACTTGATGCTCTTGTTTGTCTTGGTGGAAACGGTACAAATACAACAGCTTCTCTTTTGTACGAGGCTGGTTTTAATGTAATTGGACTTCCAAAAACAATTGACAATGATATTGTTGGAACCGAAGAGTCATTTGGATTCCAGACTGCTATTCAGGTTGCAACAGAAGGTATTGAGGCTATCCGTACAACAGCCCGCAGCCATCACCGTGTAATGGTTGTAGAAATTATGGGACACAAAGTTGGATGGCTTGGTTTGTATGCAGGTGTTGCCGCAAATGCAGATGCAATTCTGTTGCCCGAAATTCCTTATGATATTAAAAAGCTCGGAAAAAACATTAAGGCAAAAGTAGAAAATCAGGGCTATGCAATAATTGCATGTTCCGAAGGTGCAATTAATCTTGAAGAAGCAAAGCTTGGCAAAAAAGACTTCAAAAAGGCACGCGAAAGCATGCCGCAGTCTGTAGGCTTTAGAGTTGCAAAAGAGCTCGAAGCAGAAATAGGAATCGAAACCCGTACTTCTGTTTTAGGATATCTTCAGCGCGGAGGTCAGCCAAAGCCTTATGATATTGTTCTTGCAACAACTATTGGTGCAGCTGCCGCAGATTTCCTTGCCGAAGGTGAATTTGGAAAGCTTGTTGCAATTAATGGTGGAAGAATCACAGGTGTTCCTCTGAGCACAGTTGCAGGCGTAGTAAAAGCTATACCCGAAGACGATCCTGTTTTGCAGACAGCCCGTGATATGGGAATCTGCTTTGGAGACTAAATGAACGGCGAACTAAAATGTCATCGTTGTCCCAAATGTAACGGCTATGGATGTCCAGATATGCTTCCTGGTCTTGGCGGCGTTATGGGCGGAGTAAATTTTCAGGCAAACTGCGCAGACTGGAAGGCTCTTGCTGGAACTGTAGATGCCGGCGAGCTTGATGCTGTTGAAGTCCTGCCTTCAAAGCTTCGCTGCGGTCCTGTTACCGGAGCTGTAGAAAATATTGGTTTTGAAAACGAGGAAGACTTTTATTTTCCTTATCTTAAAAATGCACACGATGCAGATTTTGGTCTTTGTATTGGCGACGGTTGCCCTGATGAAAAATTGAAATTTGGAATTGCTGCTGTAGAAAAAATTGAAAAGGAAGCGGGAGCTGGAGCTGCTGCGACAGGCACTTCCGGTGCTCCCCTCGATGCAGCATTCTTCCTCAAGCCATATCCTCAGGAGCGTCTTTTTGAACGTATAGAATGGATTGGACCTCATGCCCGCTACATTGGAATTGATATTGATTCCTACAACATTTTGACCATGCGAAACCTTGTAAATCTTGAGAGAAAGACTGCCACCCAGCTGGAGGAGTTCCGTAAGCGAGCCGGTGTCCCTTTTGTAATTAAGGGCGTTTTTACCGACGAAGATATAGAGCTTGTAAAAGAAGTTCATCCGGAAGTAGTTTATATTTCAAATCACGGTGGCCGCGTAGAAACCCGTAAAGGAAGCACCGCTGATTTTCTGGCAGCAGAAGGACCTAAACTCAAAAAATACTGTGATCAGATTTGGGTAGATGGAGGCATCCGTACCCGCCGCGATATTCAGACAGCATTATATTATGGCGCCGACCAGGTGATTATGGCCCGTTCTCCAATACGTGCAACCTTTGATGAGCATTATGATGAGTTTTTGAAAGAGCTGGGTTTGTAAAAAACGGAGTTATAACAAGGTAAAATCATGGAATTCAGAAAAATTTTTGACACAATCCCCGAGCAGTTTGATAAGTTCAGACCCCGCTACAGCCAGGAGCTTTTTGACAGTCTGATTGCTTATGCAAAAATCGGGCCGGGCAAAAAGGTACTGGAGCTTGGACCGGGAACAGGGCAGGCTACAGAACCAATTTTGAACACCGGCTGCGACTACAATGCAATTGAACTTGGAGAACATCTTTATGCAAAGATGAAAGAAAAATACGGCGACCGGCCAAACTTTCATATTGTAAATGATGATTTTATCACACATGATTTTGAGGGGCAAAAATTCGACCTCATCTATTCCGCTGCGACAATCCAGTGGATTCCAGAAGACATTGCCTTTTCTAAAACCTTTGAGCTGCTTGCACCCGGCGGCACACTTGCAATGCTGCTTACAAAGTCTGAATACAAAAGCACAAATCCGGCCCTCCATGATGATATCCAGAAAATCTATGATACCTACTTTAAGCCGGAGACCCCGTATACGCATGGTGCTTTCCATTATCAGAATGCCACAAACTACGGCTATGTAGATTTTGAAGAACGCGATTTTTATGGCAAGCGCGAAATGACTGCCGACGAATATGTTGCCTTTAGCGGCACCCACTGCGACCACATGGTAATTGCCGAGCCTTACAAAACCAAGTTTTTTGAAGGCCTGCACAAGGCTGTGTTAGCCCATGGTAACAAAATTATTTTTAATGACACTTATGTTATGTATCTGGCAAAAAAGCCTGCGAACTTATAAAAGAAACAATCGGTTACTTTTTGCGTGGAAAGCTTTGTACAATTGGTATATAATAATTTTATGAAAGTACAATTTCCAAAACCAACAGGTCAGTATGCGGTTGGAACTTTTACTTACACAATCAAGGATCACAGAAAAGAAGTTTTACCCGCCGGTGGAATGCGCAGTATTGCTGCCAGAGTTTATTATCCTTGCACAAAAGAAAGTGTAGAGGGGCTGCCAAAAGCTTCCGCTCTTTCCCCAAACATGATCAAGGGTTTTAAAGCTTCCTTTCATGTTGCGCCTGATTTTACAAAAAATCCAGAAGTCAATCTTAGCGAATGTTACACCGATGCACCCCGTATTCCGGAACAGAAATTTCCCCTTATCATTTTTAATCACGGCTACAATTCTTACCGCGAAGGAAATTCACTTCTTTGTATAGAACTTGCAAGCCACGGCTATGTTGTAATTTCTGTGGCACATTCCTACGAAGCCCTCTGTACCGAGTTTGATGACGGCAGCTGGCTTCTTTCGGACAAAAAAAATACTAAGCTTTATGACCCCATGCTTGGCGGACTTTTTGCAATGTATAAAATCATAAAATCAAAAGCCGGTGACAAGGAGCTTGCACTCATGGTTGATCAGGCCCAGAGAAAATACTGCAAATACATGATGGGCCGCCTTCCTGAATGGATAATTGATAACGAAGCCGCTCTTGATTACGCTAAAAAAAAGCTTTCTGACCTGATTGATTTTTCAAAAGGAGTTGGAGCAACCGGTCATTCCTTTGGAGGAAACACTGCCTATGCTCTTTGCGCCCGCAATCCTGATTTTGTCTGCGGTATAAATATTGACGGTGCTCTTTTTGGCGACTACAGCAATGATACCCAGACAAAACCCTTTATGCAGATAAGCTGCCGGGACAATGAAAAGGCCGCCGCCCGCGTTTACCTTAAGCACGCTCAGCCTGTTTACAAAGTTTTATTCAAAGACATGAAACACATTGGTTTTGCCGATTCTAAATACACCATGCCAATGAAATCTGTTGTAGGAAAACTTTGTAAACAGGCTGAGCGTGCTTAAGGTAAACGCGGGCGGCGGCCTTTTCATTGTCCCGGCAG
>JAILBH010000116.1 GCA_024681195.1 Treponema sp. | reverse complement strand
AGTTTTTCGAGCGCGGTAGTTTTCTTCATTATTTCTGCAAGAATGCCGCGTTTTTCCTGACTTACAAGCTGTGCCTGAGCAAGCTGCTGTAACAATTCTTCCTTTTGATATTCAAGAAAAGTTTTATGATGTGCAGAGGCTGCAATATCTTCAAAATCGGACATTGAATCTGTTGCTTTTTTTAACTGTATGAATTGAGCCGCTATGTTCTGAAGATTATCATTTATCTGTGTTTCAACTGCAAGAGCTTTGGCAAGTTCTGCTTCTGCCTGCTCTTTTTCAAAATTCCGAAAATCAAGAATGTCCTGTAATTCAAATTTGAACTTTTCTGCCATTGTTCATTATTCTGACTGTTTTGTACTGTCTACAATCTGTGCTGTTGTCAAATTATTGAGTCCCGGGCTTTCTACATATTCTTCATCCGGGATTTCTATTCCTGTAAGGGCAGAAAGCTTGTTCAGAGTATCTTCAATAGTACACTGTTCATATTCTTCCTGTTTAAGGAATTCTTCTATTTCATCATGCTTGTCTATGGCAATATCAATTTCCGGGGAATTACCTTTTTGATAAATTCCTGCTGTAATCATTGTTTCGCGTTCTGCATAATTAGCCATCATATTACGCACAATTCCACAAGCCTTTTGAGTCTGCTTTCCGGTAACGCGTTTAGAAATACGGCTTATAGAACCAAGAACATCAATTGCAGGATAGTGGTAAGCCTGAGCCAGCCTGCGGCTCAAAACAATGTGACCATCCAAAGTACCACGAACCTTATCTACAATAGGATCATTCATATCATCGCCATCGGCAAGTACTGTATAAAAAGCTGTGATGGAACCTTTATCGTTTGTACCTGTGCGTTCAAGCAGCTTTGGAATCATATCAAATACGCTAGGAGGATAACCTTTTTGAGCAGGAGGCTCTCCATTAGCAAGACCAATTTCACGCTGGGCCTGAGCAAATCGTGTAACAGAATCCAGCATAAGAACAACGTCTTTTCCCTTATCGCGGAAATATTCTGCAACTGCAGTACAGACATAGGCAGCTCTAAGACGGCAGATACTTGGCTGGTCACTTGTTGCTATAACAATAACTGAACGCTTTAAACCTTCTTTTCCAAGATCGCGGTTTATAAAGTCTAAGACCTCACGTCCTCGTTCACCAATAAGTCCGATTACGTTTATATCTGCATTGGTATTGCGCGCAATCATACTAAGCAATGTTGATTTTCCAATACCAGAACCCGCAAAAATACCTACACGCTGCCCCTTACCTATTGTAAGAAGAGAATCTATTGAACGAACACCAGTTTGAATACGCTTATTTATTGGAAGTCTTGTCATTGGATCCGGAGGATCCGCAATAGCAGGATAATAAGCCTCTGGTGCAATTTCCGGCCCGTCATCACAAGCATGACCTGTAGCGTCGATAGCCCTGCCTAACAAAGACATTCCTACCGGAACCTTAAGCACACTACCAGATGCTGTTACTTCGCAGCCAACTTCAATTCCCTTTGTATTTCCAAAAGCTGTAAGATGAACAATTTTTCCGTCAAGACCAACAACCTCGGCAAGAAGAGTTGAACCATCAGAAAGCTTAATGGTACACATTTCTCCAATTACAGAACGAGGACCTTCACTTTCAATTTCGAGCCCCTTTACTGCAACAACGTGACCAATATAAAGAATTGTATCTGCATCAATTACTTTTTCGAGATATTTTGTAAAATTAAACTCACCGGTGTAGGAAGATCTCATTTAAAATCCTCCTTTACTCTGTAGCACCTGTGAGAGAATCGGAACGCTTGATATTTTTAACAGGTGAAACTTCAAGGATTTTATTTTCGAGTTCCTGAAGCTGGCTGGAAATACGTGCGTCGATTGCACCAAAGTCTGTTTCTACGATACAACCGCCCTTCTCTACAGCAGAATCTTCAAGAACTGTAATTCCCTTTACATTTTCTACGTGCTCAATAAATTCCTGTGCATGAGAAGAAGTAAGTTTAACATCTTCAAGATTTACACGAAGAGTTACTTCACCACGGGTTTTTACTTTTTTAAGGGCTGCAAGAGTATTTGCCATAACAACATTCTTTTGATTTTCTGACAAGATTTTTATTACCTTGCGAGCCATCAAAATTACAAGCTCTACAATCTGGCTTTCGGTATCGGCTAAGATTTCTTCACGGCGCTGCATTACAGCTTCAAGGATTCTGTGCATGCGGTCAATAAGGCGTTCTACTTCTGCTACGCCCTTTTCATAACCTTCCTGATGGCCCTTATCATAACCGCTGGTTTCTGCTTCATTTCTTAATCGATCGCGTTCAGCTTCTGCATCTGAAACAATCTGGGCTGCTTCTGCTTTTGCACGTGCAATAATATTATCGGCTTCGGTTTGAGCATCTGCTTTGATTACTGCAGCTGCATCTGTCTGTCGCTTTACTTCTGCAAAGGCTGCTTCTTCGGCTTTCTTTACAATATCATCTGCACTTGCCTGGGCAGTAGAAAGCATCTTTTGTTTTTCACTTTCCCACTGGGCTTTAAAAGCTTCTGCTTCTTTACGCAAATCATCTGCAGTAGGACCGGTATACTCTTCTTGGATAACCGGAGTTTCTTCTTCTACATGTGCATAATTATGAACCAAAGGTAAGAGAACTTTATCACCTTCTAATTTTGTTTCACCAGGTCGAAATACAGATTTTGCCATAAAACTTTAATTCCTCACTAAAGTATAAGCTTAGGTTACGAGCTCATCCTCTCCAGAGCGGGCAATAACGATATCACCACTATCTTCGAGACGACGGATGATAGATACGATTTTCTGCTGAGACTCTTCAACATCCTTCAAGCGGACAGGTCCCATGAATTCCATATCTTCTTTAAGCATACTTGCGGCACGCTTAGACATATTTCCAAAGATCTTATCCTGAACTTCGGTATCAACAGATTTAAGCGCTTTTGCGAGTTCCTGCTGATCGACATCGCGGAGTACCTTCTGAATGGCACGGTTGTCGAGCATAACGATATCTTCGAATACGAACATTCGCTTTTTGATCTCTTCTGCAAGATCCGGATCGTCTTCTTCAAGAGATTCGATGATAGACTTTTCTGAAGAACGGTCTACAAGGTTCAAGATTTCTACGATTGCTTCAACACCACCGGCAGCTGTATAGTCTTCTGAAGACAGAGTACTAAGCTTCTTTTCCAATACGCGTTCTACTTCACGCAAAACTTCCGGCGATGTACGGTCCATGGTTGCAAGACGCTTTGAAACTTCGGCCTGCATATCTTCCGGCAGGTTCTGCAAAATTACAGCGGCTTTTCCAGGCTCAAGGTAAGCAAGAATCAAGGCAATAGTCTGAGGATATTCCTGCTGAATAAAGTTGAGCAAGTGAGCAGGGTCTGTTCGGCGAATAAAGTCGAACGGACGAACCTGAAGACTTGAAGTAAGTCGGTTGATAATATCGATGGCTTTTTGAGAACCCAAAGATTTTTCGAGGAGTTCGCGTGCATAATCAATACCACCAGTGGTGATAAAGTTCTGAGCATTCATGAGCTCCTGGAATTCTTCGAGTACAGCATCTTTAAAGTCAGGATTTACTTTTTCCTGACGGGCAATTTCAAAAGTAAGAGTTTCTACTTCGTCTTCACGAAGGTGCTTCATGATTTCGGCAGAAACCTCTGGTCCAAGCGAAATTAAGAAGATGGCAGCCTTCTGGCGACCGGTTAAACTTTTATAATCCTTTTGATTTTTCTTTGAGGAAGAACCGCTGCCGGCAGGCTTAAGGCTTCCCGGCTTTGGTACAGGTTTAGGATTTGAACCTTTCGGTTTATCAGGCGTGGTCAAGTCTTCGTCAGCCATTTACTACTCCTCCATCAACCAAGTTCTAATGAGCATTGCAACATCTTCAGGATGCTCTTTTGCCATAGTAATTGCATTTTCCTGAAGTTCCATACGTCTTGTCTCTTCGACAGACATTGTAACTTCCATACCCTCGTCTTTTGCATCCCAAAGGGCTCTTTCTCGTGCTGCCTGCTGTTCTGCAAGAAGGCGTGCTTCTCGTTCGCGGCGGCGGCGTTCAATTTCTTTACTGATAACACGGAACAGGATAAAGCCAAGAAGAACAACAACAACTGCAATAAGAATGAGAACAATCATTCTCTGACGCTGGAGCTTAGCAAAGTAAGCAGCATCTTCTTCTTCGTGTTCCTTGTCGCGGTCGTAGGCAGTATTTGTTACAGCAACAAGATCTCCTCTGCTTCGGTCATAACCAATTGCAGCCTGAATAGATCTTTCTGCATCTTCAATATCTTTTTGAGTAAGAGGTGTATATTCACGCTTAAGAGAGCCGTCTTCTTCGTTTACGATTGGCTTTCCGTTCTTATCCTTAAGAAGCTTCCACTTTCCGTCAATGTTTACAGAAACCGAAACCTTATCGATTTTTGGATCTGCAATTCTTTGTGTTTCCTTTGTATTAAGGGCATGATTTATAGTTGTACCAGTTTCGGTAGATTTTCCAATTACATTTGACATATCAGAGTATACAGGAGGTGTCTGACCTTCTACTCCAGCAGGACCTTCAGGATTATAACCGGTTCCCTGCCATTCTTTTACAATTCTCTGTTCACTTACAGGAAGAGTGTCACGATATTCCGAATCATCATAAGGAGTATCCGGATTATCTTCCTTGATAACAATTGGTGAATATTCTGTGTTATGGCTTGTTTCCTGAGAAGTATCCATTTCGATAGTTACAACCATATCTCGACAGCGGTCTTCACCATATGTACTCTGAAGGCTGTTAAGGATTTTAGCTCTAATCTCTGTTGCAATTTTGAGCTTCATCTTTTCACTCTTTTCTGTAAGAGAAAGCCTGTCATATTCTGCCATTCCTTCAAAATCATTAATCTGCTTTCCTTCAGAATCCGAAATTACCAGGTATTCATCTTTAAGACCTTCTACTGCAGAAAGAATAAGACGTTGAATACCAAGAATTCTGTTTCTGTCTGTAAGGAGTGTACTCATTGGGGTCGTTCTAAGAATAACACTTGCACTTACAGGTGCCTGGTCAGCAGAAAAAAGCTGTTTTTCCGGAAGAACAATATTTACATCAGCACTTGCAATATCGCTGATAGATTCGATATGTGCTTTAAGCTGTTTTTGAATTGCGTTCTTAAGTTTTACATTCTGGTCTGCATCTGTTGTGGACCAGCTTCTGTCGTAAAAACCTGCCCATGGATCAATTGAAGAAGGAACAAGGTTTTCACTGATAAGAATTTCCCTTATTCGGCGGGCTGTTTCTTCGTCTGCTACAGAAATATAACCATTGGAATCAGAAGATGCCTGAACATTTTCCTGAGAAATTCTATCCAGGATTCTTGTAAGAGAAGTAGACTCTGTAACTGGTGCATTAAAAAGGCGAACGGTCGAAGGTTTAGAAGACACCCTTGCCGCAAGTATGATTGCTACGATGACAATTACGATAATGCCTATTAATATGACTTTTTGTATCGGCTTCCACTTGGACCACATGTCCTTGAGTTTGCCAAACACTTTTTTAAGCCATTCGTTCATCAGACCCCTCCCGAACGAATCAACGTAAAAATGCAAATTTATAGTAAATTTAATTTATTATAACATAGGAGGAGAAATTTGACAAGAATTATTTAAAAAAAAACTAACGAGTAGTAGTAATTTCGTTCCAGTTAGTTACGATGCGGTCAATGACTGTCTGAGCAAGATTCAGGCTCATGCGCGCCTTCTGCATTGCAATTGTTACATCATGAACATCTACACTGTCTGGGTCTGTAATGAGCTGTTCCTGAATTTTGGTAACATCGAGCTGCTGGCTGTTCATAGAATCCATAGCTTCCAGAAGATAATCCTGAAAAGAAAGAGTTCCGCTTTTTTTTGATGTGTGAAGAAGACTTGTCTGATCTTTAGTATCTGTAAGTGAAGTTATTTTTCCGGTTCCGTAATGCTGAGCATCAGTACGAACCATCTGTAATGTTCCAAATTCAGCGATTTTCATTTTACCCCTCTAGGTTCAATTATGTATCATCACAAAGGATTTGTCAAATAAAAGCAATTGAAAGACTTATTTTGCAATTTGCAATGCAGCACTAAACATATCCTTTGCACCGTCAATAACAGTGGCATTTGCTTCGTAAGCACGTGAAGCAGAAATAAGATCTACCATTTCGTTTACGATGTTTACGTTTGGATATTCAACATA
>JAILBH010000187.1 GCA_024681195.1 Treponema sp. | reverse complement strand
ACATCAATTACAACCTGATCATCCATTGCAACAAGGATATCGACTGCGGCCTGCGGTCTCATACCATTCAGATTATTAGCAATCTGTTCAATGTTTACTTCTTTATCATCGTATTTTTTTACGGTCAAGTTAAATGTTTTTTCACGTTCTTCTTGATTTTTTTCTCTTTCTGAAAGTTCTGCGGCAATCTGGGCATTCTGGTTTTCGGCAGCTTCAACATCGGCTTCGCGCTTATCCAGCTCTTCTATGCGGATATCGATTGCTTCCATCTGCTTTGCAAGACGGTCTTCATCAAGATTTGCAGCAAGGGGCTTAGTTTGTGTGGCAGTTTTAGAAGTCTGAACATCTTTACCCAAAAGCTTATATACAGGAGAAAAAACTGATTTTACACGAACAATTCCAAGATAGTCGAACCACAAAAGTCCGCCGATTACAAGGATGATTATTATAAGAATTAAAACGAATGATTTACCAAAGCCTTTTAATGCCATTTTCCCCTCACATTTTAATAATTATAACATATAATATTAAATCTATCAAACCTTTTCGACTATTCAATAAGTCCGGCAATAGCTGTACCAAGCGTTATATCATTTTCTGCAGAAACAATTTCCCAATGAATGCCAAGCTTGTTAGTAAGTATTTCATCCAGATAAGCAGCAGTGCGTTCGCGAACCATCCAGGTTTTGTAGAAGGTAGTGCCGTTACACAGGATGCAGATTGGGTTTGCAGCGTTGCGACCGGCACCAGTTTGAATAGCACAGGCAGTAAGGATAGCTGCACTACAGCGGGCTGAACGTTCGGCAACAGCATCAAGCAGCTGGTACATAATGTCCAGGTCTTCTTCTGTTGCTTTTTCACAGGCAATCTTTCCAAGAATACAGTCTTTGTTGAATGGTCCATGAAGGAATTTGTCCATTTCTATAAGAGTAAGCGGTTCAGAAAGTGCAAGGAGCGCTTTATTCACAGGGTCGCTGAAAAGACTTTCGCGGGCAGCAGTCTGCAAAATTATTGTAGAAACAGGACCAAGATAGGCTCCGGAACACTGTTTTTCCAGGAAGAAAACGCCAGGCTTTACAGTAGTTTTATCAAATTCAACATCAAAGTCGGAGCGTACTACAGAACGATATTTACCGCTTTCGCAAACGATGATTTGTTTAGAAATGCCGCAAGCGTCACAGTCCGGCTGTAAGTAAGCTGCATTCATACCGGTTCCAAGAATATATCCAATATAAGATGAATAGCGGTGTGTTTCTCCGGCACAGGCAGCACCGGCAAGAAGTGCAGATACAGTGTCGTTACACATAGTAATGCGCTTGATTGTGTTCCAGCCGTGCTGGGCTAATGCTTCTTTAAGGCACTCACCTACTTTGCAGCCAACAACCTCAGGAGCCTTGACCTCTTTAGAAAAACCAAGGAGGATTCCGTCTCCGTCTTGCTGAATTTCCATTGGGTAAGAAAAACAAAAACCGATGCGGTCAGATTTATTCTTAAGGTGCTCAAGATTTGCAGCAATCTGTTCAAAAAATTCCTTGCGGCTAAGCTCACGCTCAACACCAGGCATGCGGGTCTTTTCCATTTCGGAGATGGTCGGAGTACCGGCTGCATCAAAAGTAACCAGACACGAACGGAAATTTGTTCCACCGGCATCAATTACAATTACACTTTCATTAGCAGCCGACTTTTTTGGCGGATTACAAAAAGTGCGGATCATATCCTGGTCAGAAGGCATTTTTTTAAGCCCGTGCCTCATATCATCCAGAATGCCCTGTGCAAGCGACAGAACGTCGATGTGGTTTACAAAATTGTGTTTCATTAAGAAAGCGGAAACGGCTGTGTTCATAAGAAAAAACTCCTATGGATATATTACTATTATTTTTGAAAAAAATCTACGCATCAAGATTCCTATAAAAAAATGCCATCCTTTGTGGGGATGGCAGACGCTTGATTGTTTATTGTTTTTTAGGGATATACGGATGTTTTACAGTATATGTATGATCATCCTCATCAAATACTTCTGTATCATCACCAGAATAGCCTTCAGTTCCATATATAAAGATTGTTTCTATTGGATAAATAAAGTTTTCATCTTCAAGGACAGCCGATATAGCATCTATACTCATACTAGAAATATCAAATTTTACAACACGATTAACAGGTTCAAAACAAAATTCGTTTTCACCA
>JAILBH010000165.1 GCA_024681195.1 Treponema sp. | reverse complement strand
CGATATAACCTTTTACAGCTAACATGACACGCCTCCTTCATGAAGATAAAATAATTATAGCGCATTATTGAGGAAATTGCATTAAGTTTGTAATTTAATGACAAACAGCAGTTATCTTTTATTCTTTTTCCCAATCAACTTCTGGCAGATTGTTTACAATATCTACGGTTTGAACAGAGACATTGATTATGCTCAAAAGTAAATCAAAGATGTAACGAGGCTTTTTGTGTTCAAGGGACCAGTCGTTTGGATTGTTTGTGATACCACTCTTTTTGTCTGTGGCGATTGCATAACGTTCCATAATCCACTCGATTGCACTTTTGCCGTTTACAACATATTCATAAGCTTTTGCGGGTATGTTCGTAATTTTGTGCCAGTGATTATAAATGATTGTATCTTTCTGATCCTTCTTTGGGAACTTCATCTGCTCAACAGCATAATATTTGTAATCCTTTGTGGACATTGAATCTTTTGTGGTTCCTGAGCCTGTCGAAGGGCCTTTTGGCGATTCCGCAACCATAAGCACAGCATCGTCTTTCCTAATTGTACTGCCATCCAGAACTTGTTTCGGGGTTTCATCTGCATATTCAACATAATCAAGAGATTCAATTTTTACATCCGGATACGCTTCTACGGTTTCATAATTCAAATGAAGCTCTGCAAGCTCACGACCTGCTTTGCTGAATGCCCAGAATTTTTGATAGTCGCTCACAAGAGGAATACGAGGAAGCATTTTCTTTAAGTCTGCTTCAAAGGTTTCTCTGTAGCTCTTGGAATGAAGAATTCCGTAAACGTAATAGAAAATATCTTCGCGCTGAACTTTGTTGCCGTATTTGGATTGAGCGCGTTCCAGGATGAAGTCGGTTATGGCTTCGTGTCGGATGATTTGATTTTCTTCTTCGAATAACGTTCCTTGATTTGCTTCTATGGTTTCGTACCAGTAGAGAGGGAAACACTGTCCGTTAAAGTTTACTTGTAAATCTGGAATACAATCACTTATTAAACAAGAAAATTCTTTATCACCAACACCTTTAGTACAAATTAATAAATTCTTTTGAATCGCAGTAGGATATAATTGCGGCATTTGATACACACGATTATTAAGTTGTCTGTTTGCGTAAAGAAATTGTTTAAAAAAAGGACGATATAACGCTTGCCTAACAGATTCTGTTTTAAACTCATATTTTCGTCCTTTTGGTAAATCATTTTCTTTTTGAGCCCAGTCCCATGCAAATTTGGTTGAATCATAAGTTATAAAATCAGTAGCACACAAGTCAACATTTTTTTCTTTAGCTTTTTTAAATCGTTCAACCTCTGAATTATAGAATTCAATTGATTGCTTGATATTCCCAGTCAATTTACTCTTACTACTATTATAGCACCATGAATCTCTGTTTGTTTTTATACCATTAGAGTAATAAGGCACAAAGAAGGTATTCCCATTTTTTTTATCGTCCTTATCTCCCAATTGTATCCATGTTCCAAATTTATCATTTCTCTTTGAAAGCCAATCCCCATGTTCATTTGGAATTATTTGTTTCATTGGTAAATTAGAAATATCATGAAAGTCCGAAATGATTTTCAATTTATCTTCACGACTAAGGTAATCACCAATATCATAATACATAATCTTGGCTTTTTCGGATTGATTCTTTTTTCTTACAAGAATTGTTATTGAAATCGGAGTTCTGCTTCCAGATCCAAAAATTTTTCCACCTTCTTTTCGTGAAAGTTCTCCACTTGTTCTTTGATTTCCTCGTAAATTAAAAACATAAATTGCAGAGAATTCTTTTTCGATTGTTTTTCTAAATCCATCCTGTGCATTTCCATCCAACCAGGCGCCATTTGATACAAACGCAATAACACCTTCTTCGGTTTTGTCTAGGCGATCGCTTGCCCATCGGAATGCTTTTATATAACTATCGTACGTTGAATTTTTTAATGTAGCTTTTGATTGAAGAACATAAGTATTTGCAATTCTTGCTTCCAGTCTTTTATAGGATTGATTTTGAGCATTATCATTTGCAGACTTTTGACCAACCGAATAGGGCGGGTTTCCAACGATAACGGTAATAGGACTGTTTCGTTGTTCATTAACACGTTCTGTATTTTTCTGAAAAACTGGATTGTCTATGTCTTCTTTGTCTGTCATTTCATATAGTTGGAAAGTATCAGTCAAACAAATACCTTCAAACGGTTCATATACGTCATTATCATTTAAATCATGATAAGCATTCTCAATATTTACACTTGCAATATAATACGCCAGTAGAACAATTTCATTTGCAAAAATTTCATGCTTATATTTTCGTTCCAAATCTTCCGGCTTAATTATTCCAGACTGCAAAAGTCGTGTGATAAAAGTTCCTGTTCCTGTGAACGGGTCAATAACATTTACTTTTTCATCACTTATTGAACGACCAAATTCTTTATTTAACACATATTCTGCACTATGCAAAATAAAATCTACTACTGGAACTGGAGTATAAACAATACCAAGCTTTTCTACTGTAAGAGGGAACGCATTTCTAAAGAAGCTGTCGTAAAGTTCTACAACAACCTTTTGTTTTCCTTCTGCATTATCAATGCCTTCGGCACGCTGCTGAACAGATTTATAAAAGTTATCGAGCTTTTTCAAATCTTCGGGATCACTCTTTTCGTCAAGCAGTGAAACTATATCTTCCAGAGATTTTGAAACCGGATTTTCTTTTGTAAAATGGTCGTTTCCAAACAAGGCTTCAAAAACAGGTTTTGTAATCATGTGCTGGGCGAGCATTTCTACTGCTTCTTCCTGGCTTACAGACGGGTTAAGATTCTTTTTAAGTCCTTCCCAATAAGAATTAAATTTTTGTTTATGATCCCCATCTGTTGCAATAAGCTTGTTTATGCGCTCAATATTTCTTTTTGCAATTTCTCCAATGTCTTTTCCCCAATCTGCCCAATAACGACGGCTTCCACACTTTGTTACTATTTTTGCAAATACCTGATTTGTTATTTCGTTGAACTTGTCATAAAGCTTTTGCTGAAGTTCATCAAATTCAAGAACACCTTGTGTATAGTCTTCATCTTCATTTCCTTGGGTGTCATTTCCAATTATTGTTGCTCCACCAAAATTACCGCCACCAGTAACAGTAATAATTTTTGGTTTCTTTTTGTTTAATTCAATTTTATTTATTGTTGCATTGAATCGGTCATCATGAGCTCGTAAAGCAGTAAGAACATCCCAGACAATTTTAAATTCTTTTGATGTATCAAGGATTTCATCTGCATTGGCAGAAGCAGGAACAACAACAGGAATAATAATATAACCGAATCTTTTTCCTTCTGCACGACGCATTACACGACCTACAGACTGAACAACATCTACCTGACTGTTTCTTGAGCTTAAGAAAAGAATTGCGTCCAGGCTTGGAACATCTACACCTTCACTAAGACACCGTACATTATCAAGAACACGGCATTCTTTTTTTGACGGATC
>JAILBH010000162.1 GCA_024681195.1 Treponema sp. | reverse complement strand
TTTTTCTTTGTCGGGATTCCTGCAGTATATATTACCTGGTTTCCTAGTTCATTTTGTGCTATATCCATTCCGGGCCAATATCCGAAATATGGAATTAAGTTTTTAAGGATTGATTCTGGATATTGCTTTACTGCGCCTTTAGTGGTTTTCTGGATACGCTGTGCGAGAAATTCTGTAATAACTTTTTTTGCGTGAGGATTAGTAAAAATGTATTCGTCCATTTTTTTAATGGATTCTGCGTTTGGTGTGAATTTCGGTTTTTCCGATTCGTCCTTCTGTTTTCGCTCTACGGGCCTTGGAGTAAAAGTGCCGCCGCAGAACTGCTCAACGAATTTGTATTGTTCTGTATGATCTTCAATTCCTTCCAGAAGTCTTACTGCATCGTATATGTCTCCTCCTTCGTGACAGCCGAAACAATAAAAACTTTCTTCATCGAGCTTGCAGGATGGATTTGGATCATTGTGTGCGGGATTAAAGCAGCAGATTGATGTGTTCTTTTGTGCTTTAATTCCTTTAGCTCGTAAGTAGTCTAACAAGCGTGGTTTGTATAAATCGAAGTTCATTTTATTTATCCTCTCTAACTAATTTTCCGTCGAATAGTTTTTTTACTATGTGCGCCTGCAATGATATGTTTTGATGATTCTCCCGAAGAACATTAAGCTCTTCGGGAGAATACTTTGTACCATCTTCACAAAATAGCCAGCCGGATTCTGTGTGCAGGGCGACTTTTTGTTGTAATTCATTTGAATATTTATATTTCCAGCCAGCGTGTTCTTTCATTTTGTCATCCTAGTTATGCTGATAAGCCTCAAAAAGCGCAATGAGATCATCCTTAATTTTATTAAGTGTGTTAATGCGATGCAGTCCTTCTTCTCCCTGCAGTTGTCTTTTGAAATAGTCCTGTATCTCTGAAATTACATTTTCAATGTCTATAAGAATCGGCTTTGATTCATTTAATTCAGGTATATCCAGAAAATCTTCTTCTTTGTGGTTTTCCGGTTTTTTTGGCTCTTTTGATGATTCTGTTTTTTCTGTTTTCTGAGGTCCTTTTAAATTGTTTTGAGCGCGATACTCATTAAGCGCGTCAGTTGCAGCTTTAACCGTGCCACCATTAGCTTTTACTTTTGCAAGTATATCTGACAAGTGTTCTTTCGGAATTGACATAAGCTGCGAAAGTGCCTTTGTTGATATACCTGTTGTATCAATTCCTTGCGCATTTGCATTTTCTCTGACTTCTGTTCCTGACAGGCGATCATGTACCCATGACAAAGACTTTGAAAGCTCTTCGGAAATTTCTTTTTGTGACATTCCGGCGGTTACAAGTGCTTTTATAGCAGTTTCTACGTCTACTGGTTCTAAGTCTTCGCGCTGTACGTTTTCTACGAGCTGCAGAACGTTTTTAGAGCCTTTAGTTACTACAGATGCGGTAATCTGGCTGTAATCCTGGCCTTGAGAACATAAGAGGCGGAAAGCTCTAAGACGGCGGTGACCGGCTACAAGTTCATACTGCTTTATTCCGTCTGCAGAATCAGGAAGCGGTTTTACTGAAATTGGATTGATAAGGCCGTACTTAAAAATTGATTCTGAAAGCTCTTTGATTTTTTCGTCATCGTAATTTGTGCGGACGTTTCCAGTTTCAATAATCTGGTCAATGCTGATTTTGAATGTAAGTGTGTTATTCGATGTAAGTTTAGGCATTTTTCTTCTTCCTCCTTATTTTCTTTTTTCAATTTTTTCCACAAAATAATTTCTTTGACTTTTTGTTATTCCGATTTTTTCAAGTCTATCTGCTACTTCTAAATATTTTTCTGTGCTGATAAATTGTGCTGAAAATAAATATTCAGATATAGCTACAACTTGCAAACATCTGTAAATCAATTCTTCAACTGCATCTGGTCTTTTTGAAAAATCCTTCTTAAATGCTTCATAAAATGTTTCACATTCTTTTACCCACACTTCAAGTGTATCTATAAGTTTTTTACGTTCTTCTCTAGTCATCTTGTGCCTCCGTGATAATATCTACAAGTTTTTCCAGACGTGCTTTTACAGTTGGATGGATTTTGTAATTAATTGGATCTGCGACAAACTTTTTGAAGCTCTTAATGTCCGGAATAGGGAAGTCCAGTAAAAAATCATTAAACTGCGCTTTATAGGCTTCAAAGATTCCTTCTGGATTCAATTCTTTTTTGAATTTATTGCAGACTACATAAACATCTGATTCGAGACAGCAGTTTGAAAGCTGGTCGAAATAATTCTTTGTGGCTCTAAGGTCGAGATTTGAACAGGTTCCAGAAATCAAAATTGTATCTGCTGCAAATACTGCATTGCGTGTTTGAGCGTTCCATGTTCCCGGAGGATCTAAAATTATATAATCATACTGTTCTAAAAATCCGGATTTTTTCAGCTGGATTTTAAGCTGTGTATCCATGATGTTGGCGAGCATATTCATATCGAGATCACTTGGAATAATATCCATGTGATGATACACATCACCAACCTTCATTTCTTTGATTGGAAGCGGTTCGCCGTTCAATGTTTCTTTAATCAGATAAGGCTGAAAGATTTTACCTGAGAGAAAATCTTTAGATGTTTCTTCCTGCAGCTCGAATCCATACATTTCTGAAAGACAGCAGTTATGGTCGAGATCGATTAAAAGAATATTATTGCCGCGAGCAAAGAGCGTTTCTGCAATAAAAGTATTAAGGGTTGTTTTACCTGTGCCACCTTTACCGTTTGAGGTGGTCAATATCTTGCATTTGTGCATTTTTATGTCTCCTTGTTATATTTTTTGAAACTATTTTTAAATGTTTAATTAAAAGGGATTTCGTCACTATATTCCTGAGAATCTGCGAAATCAGGCTGTTCTGCAGGTGCCGGTTCTGACGAATAAGCTGGAGCGTTTGCTTCCGCTGTGCTTTCTTTTGGCGGTCTTCCTGGTTCTACGTTGTTTGCAATGATTACAACTTTTGAATATTTCTGACCGTCTTTTTCCCATCGGTCTTGATGCAGTCTTCCTGACACTGTAACTTCAAGGCCTTTAGAAAGTGATTTTTGAATTGCTGCGGCATAATTGCCTGTAAAGGTTACGTCGAAGTAATTAGGATATTTGGTCCATTCATCACCTTTCTTTTTGCTTTCGTTTACTGCAATAGTGAAGTTTACAACGGCGAATCCTTCGCGCGGATATTTCAATTCTGCAGCTTTGGTTAACCTTCCGGTTTGTACTACGACATTAATGTTATCTGCCATTTTTCTTATCTCCTATTTTTGCCATTCTTAAAATGGCGGCTTATATCTACATTCAGGCTTCGGGCATATTCTTCGAGCGTACTGTCGTCGATTTTAAGCCATCTTAAAATCTCCTCGCGCTTCCAGGCTCTATGACCGTTTATCCTGATTGCTCTGGTTCCGCAGCATGGCTGATGCCAGGGCTTTTTCTGCAGGTTTTCATAGCTTATAACGCCTTTAAGCTGTGCTGCCTGTTTGAGCGTTACATATTCAGGAACATTTTTTAGAAAGTCATTTTCTAAAAAAGATGTTGCATACTGTGCTACTAACATCTGCATTTTTTGAACTTCCAGCTGTAGAGTTTGAAAGTTCAGCTGAATTACTTCGTCGGTCATATCAGATATTCTGGATGCTGACGAATCCACTTTTCGGCAACTATTGTTTTTTTCAAACGTTTCAAATAAACCGGCGCGCCTCTACTGTTATGCAGGTTTTTTGAAAGCCATTGAAAACTCACATCTGAATCAATGCCTGCCTCAAATAAGCTCGCGTAGTATTCGCCGTCGATAAACACTCCGCAACGATTATTTTCCCTGTAGTCCAGAGTTTGCATTGTCAGAAAGATTTTATTTTGAATCTCTGTTGCCATTGTTTTTAAGATATTCAATGACGGCCTGTCTCAGAAAGAATTTCAGCTTCATTCCGTGACTATTAAGATAGTCATCAAGCTGCTGTCTTTCTTCCGGAGTGAGACAAAGTTTTGTCGAAATCTCATTGATGTTTTCTGGCATAAATTAAATCTCCTTTGTGCTGTTCCAGCACTTAAAATAATATTAGTGGTCTAAACGCCACATAAATTATTTATAAACCTAAAACGCCACAATGTAAAGTATTTTTATGTTTTTTTGTATCTTTTTTTATTTAAATAACGGGTATAAAATCATAATAACTTAAAACAGGAGGTGTTATATGCTGCCAATTTATGAACGAATCGGAAGTTTATGTAAACTGAATGGAACGTCTATTAACAAGATGATGATTGCCATTGCTCCAGAGGATGCTAAAAGTCCGCGTGATATGTATAACGGCTGGCGAAGACGTAATACATATCCTCGCGCTGATGAGGCGGTCAAGATTGCTAATTACCTTGGCGTATCTGTTGAATACCTGGTAACCGGAAATGACAGTGATGATGGCCGTGATTTTTATTGCAAATATAAAAATTACGAAAATCTTTTAGCTTATTTTCCAAAATTGAATAATTCTGATTTAAAAGTAATTGAGAATGCTTTGAAATCAATGTCGAAATAGTTTATTGAGTTTTTATTGCTAAAAAATAAATAAAAACTCAATAAAAATTAGATAGTAGGGTGAAAGGAAACGAAAAACTGTCACATATTTCCTATAAGAAAAACAGGAGAAAAGAGTTATATGAGTATAAGCCCTATTGACCTTCAGCCAATCGCCTGATGTAGATTTCATTTAATAATAATTTCATAAAGTATTGATATATAAAGATTTACACGTTTTCTACATTTTGTTGATTGTTTGGAAAATCGGGAAAAACTCAATAAAAACTCAATAATTATTTGAGGTTTAGTTATGGAATATCATATTTTCAAAAAAAAATCGGTTAAAAACGG
The DNA here is from genome assembly GCA_024681195.1 of Treponema sp. GTDB lineage: Bacteria > Spirochaetota > Spirochaetia > Treponematales > Treponemataceae > Treponema_D. Next base: position 3,931 of record JAILBH010000162.1, on the reverse strand, counting down.
AAAAACTAAAATAAATTGGTACTACTGGTATTGGAATGAAGATCATACTAAGCAGGTTCAAAAAGCCTGCAGAAAATGTAAATCAAAGCATGAGGCGGAGCTTTATATTCAGGAATTAAATCCACAAAGTAAAGTAAGTCCGATAATTAAAGATCTGGCTCAGATGATGTACGTTCCAGGAAGCATGAATTTCTTACGTCGCGAGCAGCTTGGAAAATCCATAAAAGAAAATACACTGAAAATTAAGCGGATGTATATCCGGCATATTATTCGCGATTTTGGTGATATGGATATTCGAGATCTGACGGCCACAAAATTATTACGTCATCTGCTTTTAATGAGCAGCACTTCTGCCAGTTGGAAAAATCAGTATATTACGACGGTTGAAGATTTATACACTGAGGCTATTTGGAATGGAATTGAAGTTAATCCGCCGCGGTTTGAGCGTTTTGTTCAGAAATCTAAAAAAGCTGATATTTTGACACTTTCAGAAATTGAAGCTCTTTTTAAGATTGAAAACTTTCCTGATAAAGCATCATTTTTGCTTTTGCTGCTCACTCTTTCTGCAGGCCTTAGAATCAGCGAAGCCCGTGCTTTTACTCCAGAACAGCTTTATTTTAATGAATCGGCAATTCTGGTAAATGGATTTTTAGACAGACATACTGACGTTAGAAACTCTTATAATAAGCTCGGTAGCCTTGAAGACAAAAAATGGCGCATTGCTTTAATTCCTCCTGCTACTGCTCAGCTGATTCAGAATTACATTGTTGAAACAGGCAAAAAGGGTGACGAGCTTTTATTTACTCACTGGAGCAGTAAACGTGTTCTGGAATCGTTTGGCGGAATAAGGCGATGGCTTGAATTGCCTCCGTCGGAGAATCCGTATCACATGGATTATATTGCGGACATATTTCATAAAGCTGTAAAAAAATCCGGCATTTGCACCGACGGTCGAAAAATTACGATGCATAGCTTACGCTATACTTATGTTACCAGGATGAGACAGCTTTATGATGGAGAGCTGGTCCGTAAGATGGTCGGTCATGCTCAAATTGAGATGACGGATTACTACACTCGCAATGAACTTGATGAAACTTTGCATTCTTTAGCCGCCCGTAATCAAAAAATGCTCAATTTTTTCGGGGAGTAGGTGAAATTTTGCAGTGCATCTTTTTAATTTTGCACTGCAATTTCGTCGAAAACGCCGAAATTTTCAGTATAAAATCATTGCATTTCGGCGTTTCACTTACTGCCAATCTCCAATAGGAAACTCGTTTAAATTCTTTAAATTTAAATTTATATTTTTTACACTCTTTAGAATCTAAATATAAGAATAAAAAGTTAAATATATATATAAATTCACTGGGTAAAGTGTAAATGTAAATGTAAAAAATATTTTAAAAAGTAATTTTGTATTTAACGAACTGATTAAAAATAATGAATTCTCGTTAACATAAGCAAATACTTTTAAACTCACAAATTTACTTTTACATTTTACGTTTTCACTACTTTTGAAAGTAGTCATAAGTTCGTTCAGCTGCAAAAAGGTACTGTCAGACGGGGGTGGTATGGTGCAATTAGTCGGCGCGCCCTGCCGTTTGTCATTTGTGTGCTATGTTTGTGTTAGTGTTTAACGATGTTATAACTTTAGGTTGTTATATTTTAACTTAGGTGCTATAATGACATAAAACAACGTTATAAACTGCTAAAACGACATAAGAACACGTTCTGGCGGTCCTGAGGCTGGAGAGTGGAAGTAACTCAAAGTGCATTTGCAAATATGGCCGGAGTGAATCGGGCAAGTATTTGTATTGGAATTAAGAAAAAATCTCTTGTAATGAATTCTGCAGGTAAGCTGGATACTGATAATCCTGTGAATAGAGCTTATCTGGATAAGCATCAAAAAAAATTGCAGGAAGCTCATAGTTTTGAAACTTTTGGAGAACAGGTTGAACTGGGAGCGGTCCAGCGGGCGACTTCGGCTCCTCAGAGTTTGGAAGGTGATAGAAACGGTGTGGCCGGTAACCTTCTTAATTTGACTATGAGGGAATTGATTCAGCAGCATGGAAACATGGCCAATGTGGAACGCTATGCGAAGCTGGTAAAGGATCTGACGGTTGCGGATGAAAAAGAACAGCGCATCCAGGAAAGAAGACTGGAGCAGATTCCTAAGGATTTTGTGCAGGCTAGTGTATTTGGTTTCCTGGAATCATTGATGAATAAGCTGCTGGATCTTCCGGAGCGAATTGCGGACCAGGCTGTTGCGTATGTTCAGGCGGATGCTGAAACGGCCAGACAAAAAATCAAAAATCTTTTAAGCGATGATATTACAGCTGCAATTATGGATTCAAAGAATCAGATTATTGCAGGTATTGAAAATATGAAGGGCCGATATTCGCAGGAAGATAACCTGCGCGATATTGTTTCTGACGCGATGGAGAAAGCTGAATGAGAGATCCTTACATTGTGCGCAGAAGACGGACCGGAATTGAAACAGGTTACCTGAAAAGAATAACGGAGCTGGAAGGACAGATTAAAAATATGCATCGCTGTGGAATCTGTGAGCTTTATGACCAGGAAGAAGATTGCTGCAAGCTGAGCAATGAGACTGTGAATAACTGGGAAACCTGCGGGCTTTGGAAAATGATTCAGGATGGTAAGTGATGAACTTTTTTATAAATAACGGAAATGGTTATCAGCCGGTTAAGGTGGCTGATAAACTGGATATTGAGATTAAGCCGCCGAAGACTGGAAGTAATGTAAAGCCTGCGCCTGCTAAAAGCGTGAATGTGACGATTGATAGCGCGGATACTGATTTTAGTTTTATACAGGAATTGCAGGAGCCAGTTTTTAAAAAGACACGTTCTTTACTGCAGGTGGTTCCGCCGGAAATTGAGAGTGGGGACCGGCTGATTTTGAGGTGTCCGAATTGTGACCATAAGGTTTACGTCCAGAGGAACGGTGAGGACCTTCGGATGAGCTGTGGCGGATGTGGAATTGACGTAATTGTCAATATGGCCAGCCTCAGGCGTGTGAAAACTGAAAAACAAGAGGCTTGAGAAATGCAGGATAAGGCTAAAATGATGCATGACTGGTATTTGCGGAATAAGGAATTGAAGCTGGAGCAGAATAAAAAATACCATGCTGCGCATAAAGAATTAATTGCGGCTCGTCATCGGGATAATTACCGGAGGGCGTGCGGACTTCCTGAGGTTGAAGTGAAAAAGTATTGGGAAAAGAATAAAAAAATTGATTCTGCAGGTTATGAGAAATACATGATGAAGCAGTGTGAAAAAAGTCATATTTTAGGTGGGAGATAATTTAGGTTTTATTCCAGCTTTCCTAGGATTGGCTGGTGATAAATATCGGTTAGATTGGAGACGTGGACGCTAGCACTTTAGAAGCTCGTTGGATCGGGGCGGAGCGACTAACCGGCCGCTGAAAAGGTGGCAGAATAAATGCGGATGAGCAGAAACAGCGTGCAGATTTTCGCGAAGTCTGTATGTCTCAGGGCGGTGCTGTATGTTTGGTCGCCCATTTTTATTTAAAAAAGTTGTACTACTTTTGAAAGTAGTGAGGTGTAGTTTTGAGTATGAACGGAATGATTGAAAGAGCGATGGAAGCTGAGAGGCGGAAGTGCCTGGCTGAAAATGACGGGGAATTGTGGCTTCGTGCGATTGATTGTCATGGGGTTATGGTTGGCCGGAAATATAAGCGTGACAATGAAGCTGAGGCCAGAGAGATGGCTAAAAACTACTGGACTAAGCCGACGTTTATTTACGTTGAGGTGTTCGGGGTTTTTGAAGAGGGGAAGCTCTGTGTGATTTATCACGGATTCAGGAGCGGCGGAAGGTAAGATGGACTGGAAGACGATTGTGGCTTTTGCTGTGTGGTTTTGCGGTGCTGTGATTTGCTATTTTGTGATGCGGAA
>JAILBH010000090.1 GCA_024681195.1 Treponema sp. | reverse complement strand
GTGTTCTTATTTAAATTATTATAAATTTATGATATCATAAAAAAATGGTAAATCAAAAATGTTTAATAAAAAATATTCGTTCCTTCTAATGCATGTTGGCTTTTTTATTTATAGCTTCTACTCCGTTCTTGGAAAAAACGCCTCGCTGGATAATCAAAGCAAATTAATCTCAATTGTTTTTTATTTATTAATTTTTTTTATTCTTGGTTTATATGCAATAATCTGGCAGCTCATATTAAGGGTGTTCCCTCTTTCTTTTGCTTATACAAATAAGGCTGTAATAATAATCTGGGGAATGTTATGGGGCAGGCTCTTTTTTGGAGAACAATTCACATTAAAAAAGATTATTGCTGTTCTATTAATTTTTGCAGGCATATTAATTCTTAATTTTTCAAAACCAAAAGAGGCCGTTGATGAATAAGAATATTGCGGTCCTGCTTCTTTTTGTTGCAGTTTTGATTTCTTCCATTTCTCAGATAATATTAAAAAAAGCAGCCAATAAAGAATACAAATCCTTTATTCAAAACTATTTAAATATACGTGTAATCTGCGCTTATTGTATTGTTTTTACGGCAGTCTTAATTGATTTGTTTGCATTTAAATATGTTCCTGTATCCTTTGTGCCTGTAATTGAAAGCTCAAGTTATTTTTTCATAATAATCTTAAGCAGAATATTTTTAGGTGAAAAACTAAATTTAAAACAAATTATTGGAATTTCAATAATAATGCTTGGTGTGTTTTTATATGTTTAGTATAAATAGGAGAGATGTAAAAAAGTGACAGTCAACAAAATCGCAGTAGCAGGAACAGGATATGTCGGTCTTTCTCTGGCTACTTTGCTTGCTCAGAATAATAAAGTTGTCGCTGTTGATGTTGTTCAGGGAAAGGTCGATTTAATAAATCATAAAAAATCTCCGCTTCAGGATAAAGAAATAGAAGACTTTCTTGCGAGCAAAGAATTAGACCTTGTTGCAACAACAGATGCAAAAGCTGCTTACAAAGATTCAGATATAGTTATTATTGCAACTCCAACGAACTATGATTCCAAAAAAAACTATTTTGATACAAAGTACGTTGAACAGGTTATTGAACTGGTTTTGGAAGTGAATCCCGGCGCTGTTATGATTATAAAATCTACAGTCCCTGTTGGTTATACAACCAGGGTTCGCTCTAAGTACAATTGCAAAAACATACTTTTTTCTCCTGAGTTTTTACGGGAAAAAAAGGCTTTATATGATAACCTTTATCCAAGTCGTATTGTTGTAGGAACAGACCTGGAAGATAAAAGGCTTTTAGATGCTGCAAAAACTTTTGCTCAACTGCTGCAGGCCGGGGCAATAAAAAAAGATATTCCAACTCTTTATATGAACTTTGCCGAAGCCGAAGCTGTAAAGCTGTTTGCAAATACCTACCTTGCTTTGCGTGTAAGTTATTTTAATGAGCTCGATACCTATGCAGAATTAAAAGGACTTGATACTGCCAGTATTATTCGCGGTGTTTCGCTTGATCCTAGAATCGGAGATTTTTATAATAATCCTTCGTTTGGTTATGGTGGGTATTGCCTTCCAAAAGATACAAAGCAGCTGCTTGCAAATTATGATGATGTACCACAGAATCTTATAAGCGCTATTGTTCAGTCAAATACAACCCGCAAAGACCATATTGCACAAATGATTATTAATAAAAAGCCTAAGAAAGCAGGGGTGTACCGTCTTACAATGAAAAGTAATTCTGATAATTTTCGTGATAGTGCTGTTTTAGATATTATTGAGATTATTAAAGCTAAGGGAATTGAAGTTGTAATTTATGAACCTACGCTGCAAGAAGAAAGCTTTAAGAATTCAACAGTTGAAAAAGACTTATTAAAATTTAAATCAGAATGTGATATTATTATTGCCAATCGAACTTCAGAAGAATTAGCTGATGTATCCGGTAAGATTTATACAAGAGATTTAATGGGAAGAGATTAGAGGTGTAGGAGATGATTCCTAAAATATTGCACTTATGCTGGTTAAGCGGAGATCCGTATCCTGAAGAAGTTAAAAAATGTCTGGATTCATGGAAAGAAAAACTTCCGGACTATACTGTTATGTTATGGGATTTATCAAAGGTAGATGTAAATGTCTGCAACTGGACAAAGCAGGCCTGGGAAAAAAAGAGATACGCATATGTAGCCGATTATGTAAGGTTTTTTGCCTTATACAATTATGGTGGAATCTATCTTGATTCTGATGTAGAAGTTTTAAAAAGCTTTGATGATTTGCTTAATCAGGATTTTTTCTTTGGTTTTGAATATTCAAGTATACCCGAAGCTGCTGTTATTGGGGCAATTAAGGGACAGACCTGGGTTAAAACGTGTTTGGATTGGTATTTAAGAAATGATTATCTGGACCAAAAGGGAAATGAAAGACAGATTGTTGCACCACTTATTTTAAGACATTGCTTTGAATCAACAATGCAGTGCAAGCTTATTGATAATGAAAAAATGCAAGTAGTTCAGGGGGGAACAATTTATTCTTATGAATATTTTTCAGCCAGAAATATGTATACTGGAAAAAATCTAATTTCGGAAAATACTTATTCTTTACATCATTTTAATACCGGATGGTTAAAAGAAGATGTTAAAGTAAAAACTAAAAGAGTGATTCATGCAGTGCTGATTAAAGTATTGGGGAAAAACGGATATAATAAAGCAATGTATAAAATACGAAATATTATTCATAATCCAAGATTGGGTATAAATGCAGTTTAGTTTTATTTGAATAGGAAAAAAATAATGAAAAAAGTAAATATTAGTATTGATGAAATTCTAGATAAAACCATCCTTATTGCACTTATAGCTCAGATAATCTTTATTTTCTGCATGAATATTTTTCGTGCAGATACAATAATTGATTTTGATTCATCAAGTGCCTATCTTCATGAAATAGAGATGGGTAGCCAGGGAAAGATTTTTCCGGAAGAATACAGCTATCAGGCTTCTATGGATTTAGATAGTGCTTCGCTCCTGTCTGCATTATTTTATCGCAGTACAGGAAACATTTTTTTAGCCAGAGGAATTACAAATAATCTGGTTGTGGTTTTATATATTTATGTGATCAGCTGCATACTTAGTAACATAGCCATATCTGTACGATGGAAAAGATTCTGCCTTTTATTATTTTTTATTCCCTATAGCATGACAATGCTTGGTTACTTCCGCATGCTTTTTACCGGAGGTGGTTTTTATGCCTTTAGGGCGTTAGTGCCGCTGCTTATAATAAGCCTCTTGCTGGATATAGAAAAGGGAAAGAGCTTTAAAAAATATGTATGCAGACTTATTCTTTTTATTTTTATTGTCTTTCTTACTGGTCTTAGCAGCGGGGCCTATGTGGTTATGTCTGCTGTATTCCCTTTGTTGCTATGGGAATTTGTGAATGCATTTTTAAAGGGAGATTATAGTCTTCTCAAATCAAAAAAGTCCCTTTTTGGAATAGCTGCACTCTTTGCCGCTGTTGTTGGAATGATTATTCAAAAGTTGGTTAGCTTTTCTTCTACTGCCGACACAAAATATATTCTTGTTTCAAACAAATGGTACGACGCAGTGCTTTCGAGTTTTGCAGGCTTGTTTGAACTTTTTGGTGGATTAACAATTCATGAGCATGTAAAACTGTTTTCTGTGCAGGCTATAGGAACGGCAATTGATTTTGTAGTTACCTGTATATTGATTTTTTCGATTGTATATACATTTGCAAATTGCATAAAGAAAAAAGAACTGTCCAATATGCACGGCTACATTTTTTCTCTTATGCTGGTAAATATTTTTATGTTTGGTTTTCTTGATCTTAAATATGGAGGAACAGCTTTTGAAAGCAGATATCATTTAATTCCAATGCTGCCTTCTTTCTTACTGCTTACAATGATGCTTGAAAACCTTTCTCAAAATAAAAATCTAAAACCCGTACAGATAAACACCGTTTATTTACTGGTTGCAGGATTCTTTATTGCTTCTATGGTTTATGGGGATGCTCAATGGTTATATGCAAAAACTGCAAATGAATGTGACAAACTTGTAGAACTGAACAGTATTGTGGAAAAAGAAGGTATTCAAACCGCTGTCGTTGCAGGTGAAGATAACAAAGCTCTGGGAAGAAAGCTTCGCGTTTACAGCAGAGACGTAAATTATCTTGTTGTAAATGATGGTGCAGAATCATCCTTTAGAACTACGTTTGGAGGAACCACACGTTATCTTGATAATGCAGCTCAGCAGGGTAAGACCGCTCTTATTGTTTCTCCAGAAGCATATAAAACTTTGCCAGAATATCTTGTTTCAGATATGAAATTTTCTAGAGATTTTGACGGCTTACAGATTTACGTTTCGGACCAAAGCAGGTTTGATTATGCAATTGGGCCGCATGCCAAAAAAGAAAAGGTTATAGATTTTCCATATTCTTCTGGTTATGTTTATGAAAATGCAGAACTTGATGATGAAGGCGCACTCGTTATGGGAGAGGGAGGTGGAACTTTAAAAGCTTCATATAATTCAGTTGCCGGAACCTGGAATTATTTGGTTTATTATGAAACGCCGGATGTAAACACTAATGCCTTTATGGAAATACAGGTTGGAAAAAATACGATTGTGGGCTCAAAGTTAGATCCGTCTAACAGTTTTAGTTATTCTGATGACGTTGTTATGAACCAGGGTGAACCTGTGCATTTTTGCATAAGTGCTCCAGAAGGTGTAAAAATCAAACGGATTGAAATAATCCGTAAAGCCTAAGAGCGCTTTGGAGAGAAATAAGATTTATGAAAGTACTAATATTTGCAGAAGTATATTTTCCAGATGTCATGGGTGGAGGAGAGTTTTCTACAAAGCAGATGACCGAAGGCCTTGTAAAAAAGGGACATGAGGTTGTTGTGTACTGTCTTGGGCAAAATTCTTGTGAAGAAGTTATAAATGGAGTTATCATAAAAAGAGAATATATCAAAGGAATAAGCGAATTTTATTTAAGTGCTACAAAAAATAACAGTGTTAAAAATCCGTTAACCTCATTTGATAAGCTTATTAGAAAGTGGCCCGATTTATATTCCAGCCCAAAATGGTACAAAAAATATAAAACAATAATAAGCAAAGAAACCCCAGATCTGGTTCATACTGTTTCTCCCATGTCATATCTTGGCAGAGTAAATCTGTGGAAAGCTGCTTATGATTTGAACATACCGGTTTCTCATGTTTGTCGTTCTCCAACACTGCTGGAAGTTAATTTTTTGGGAGGCAAACTGAATCGCTATAATATTCACAGAAGTGTAAGAGCCTGTTCTTATCTTACTGCGCTTGCGGCACCTTCAAAGTTTATGTTAGGACTGCATAACAATGTAAACATAAAGGGACAAAAATTCAACGAGGTAATATATAATTCAGTTGATTTTAAAAAGCTTCCCTTGTCCGCAGAACAGATTGAACAAAAGGAAAACATGGTTCTTTATGCGGGCAGGCTTACGGAAGAAAAGGGCATACTCACATTAGTAAAGGCCGTGAATGAATTGGAAGGAGTAAGACTGCTCCTTATTGGAAGAGGGGAGTTGGCAGAAAGAATAAAAAAGGAAAACAAAGTAGAAGTAGTTGACTGGATGGACAGGGAAACTCTTTATACTTATATGAAAAAAGCAAAAGCTGTTATTCTTCCAGCGGAATGGGATGAGGCCTTTGGTCGGATTTTGATAGAAGCCATTTATAACGGAACAATAGGCATTGGAAGTGACCGCGGTGGAATTCCAGAAGTTTTAGGTTTTGATGAAAAGTATATTTTTCATGCCGGTGATGCAGACGGTTTGTGCAAGCGTATTGAAAGGGTAATCAGTATGTCTCCTATTGAATATAAAGAAGAAATAGACAGACAACAGAATATGACATCCGGTTTTACGGATGATAAATATGCAGCAAATTGGGAGAAGTTTTTCTTACAGCAGCTAAGGTAATAAAAAATGATGAAAAGCATAGAATATAAAATTGCGCAGTCTGAATCAGATTGGCTCAGGTACAAAAAAGAAAATATGGGAATCCGCGAAAGTGCAGGCTGCTTTTTCCGTGCAATAAAAAAACGTGTATGGAAAAAGTTTTATGCCATGACTCGTACATTTTACTTTAGAATAAAAAAGACAAAGTTTAATCCTTCTTATGATGAAAACAGACAAAACATTGTTGTGTCATTTACAAGTACTACTGCAAGAATCAAACATGTTTTTCCAACTCTTAATTCTCTTGCTGTACAGACTTGTAAACCGGATCTTGTTATTTTATGGCTTTCGAAAGATGCAGTTTTTTCAAAACGTACTTTGGAAAAAATAAAAGCTATGGGAATACGTGTAGAGTTTCGTAAAGATATTGGACCCAACACTAAATATCATTATGCTTTTGCTGAATATAAAAATGACCTTATAATAACGGTCGATGATGATATTATTTATCACAAAGAAATGATACAGGAACTGTACAATACCTTTTCAGAACATTCGGATATGGTTATAGCAAGGCGTGTACATAAAATCAGATTTAATTATGACAGACAGCCTGTAAAATATAGGGACTGGATTTGGGAATACAGAGATTCTGAAAAACCTTCTCACGAACTTCTTGCAACAGGAGTAGGTGGGGTTTTGTATCCACCGGCTGTTACAAAATTAAAGTGCTGGGAAAATACAGACTTCCTGAATATCTGTCCCAAAAACGATGATATCTGGCTGATGTTTTGTGAGCTTTCGCAAAATGTTAAAATATGTTCAGTTCAAAACTCTTTGTTATATCGTGATGTAGTTATTGCCGAAATGCAAAAGAATGCGCTTGCAGTAGAAAACATAGACAATGGAAAAAATGATGAAAGTATTAAATCATGTGCGCAATACTTTGGTATGAGTGATGATTTGTGTGAAAAAATACTTTTGGAAGAGTAGGATATGGATACAAGAACGCTAAATTCAAAACGTAATATTATTGTTGGAGTACTGGGACACTGTTTGATTCCGATTTTTGGATTGATTGTTAATTCATCAATAGTTCGGCACTTTAGTGTCGAATATATTGGATTAATCGGTACATTTAATGCTGTACTTCAGATACTGAATCTTGCAGAACTTGGTTTTTCAACCTCCATGATTGTAAATCTGTACAAGCCGTTAAAAGACAATGATACTGTTACTGTGCGGGGTATTCTGGCTACTTACAGACGTGTATATAGAATTATAGGGCTTGTTATACTGGCAGCAGGAATTGTTGTTTGCTTTTTTCTTAACTCAATAGTTAAAGATGCCGGCGGAATCAGCGAAAATATTTATATTCTGTATCTTTTGTATCTGGCAAACAGGGTTGTTACCTTTATACTTTTTGCCCATAAGGAAGCTCTGCTTAATGCAGCTCAGCGTCTTGATATAATTAATCTTGTACATATCACTACCTTTGTTGGTAAAAGCTGTCTTCAGCTTGCAGCAATTATCATCTTTAAGAATATATATTTTTTTGCAATAGCATTATTAGTAAGTACAATTCTTTATTACATAATCCTGAATATCATTTCAAAAAAGAAATTTAGTCAGTATTATCCGGAAGGAAAGATAGATACTTCAATAAAAGAAAATGTAAAAAAACAGGTAGCAGGTTTGACTATTTCAAATATTCTGGGCGTTAGCCGCGATTCTCTTAATTCCCTGTTAATCACCTCGTTCTTTGGACTTTATATAGCCGGCCAGTATTCAAACTATTGTACTATTTACGATGCAGTTATCGGTTTTTTCCTTGTAACAACAAAAGCAATTCAGTCCAGTATAGGTAACAGTATTGTGTCCGAGAGTGTAGAAAAGAATTATATTAATCTTACCAAAATGGAGTTTTTGCATAATATTGTTACAACCGCATGTACCGTATATATGCTCTGTCTGTATCAGCCTTTTATGAAAATATGGATGGGTGAAAAACTTATGTTTTCTAATCCTCTTATGATGTTATTTGTGCTTTATTTTTATATCCGAGCCATGAGCGAAGTAAGGAACGCTTACTTTTCTGCTTTGGGTTACTGGTGGAAGGCAAAATGGTTATTTATAATAGAGGCTGTTGTTGTTATTGGTCTGATGGTTTGTTTAGGTAAGACTATTGGTGTAGCAGGTATTATTCTTGCCCCTAGTATTTCTATTGTAACTGTGAATTATATAGGTATAACAAATCTTTTGTTTCAAGAATATTTTGGAAAAGGCAGAAAAGTATTCTATATAAATCGAATTATATATACTTTAATAACAATAATAATCTGCGTGGCTGCTTATTATTGTTCTAATCTGATTCCATATGAAGGTATCCCGGGTTTGATTGTTAGACTATTGGTTTGTACTTTAGTATTGTTAATAATGGTTCCAACATTGATGTTCCTTGTAAAAAGATCTTATTTAAAAGAGGCTGTTGTTTTTATAAAGCAGATATTTAAAGCTTAATAAATATAGTAAGAATATATAGGAGCTGATTTACTAAATGAATGAAAGCCTTGCTGTAATCATACTCAATTATAATTCGTTTGATGATACATTTAATCTTATTAAAAGTATCGAAGAATATGATTCTGGATTATGTATTATAGTAGTTGATAATGCATCTGAGATAGAGGAACGACAAAAATTATCAGCTATTCAGAATCGATGTATACTAATCCTGCTTGACGAAAATGGTGGATATGCCGCTGGGAATAATGTAGGAATAAAAAAGGCTATTGAGTTGGGGTATGATACATTCTTAATTGCAAATAGTGATACATATCTTTTAAGTCGCCATGCGATACGTGACTGTTATACTTATATGAAGAAAAATAATATAGGAATTCTAGGTCCACGAATGATAAATGAATCTGGAGAAGATATTTCAGGTTGTATAAAGGTTGATAAATATGGAAGAACAAAACATTGGTTGACTGATGAAATAACAGAATGTATGAGTATAACCGGAGCTTTTATTTTTATTGATAAACAAGTTATTAATAAAATAGGATTTATGAGAGAATTTTATTTTTTATATCGAGAAGAAACAGATTATTGTGTTAGAGCATATGAAAATCAACTGAAGATAGTTTTCTATCCATACATTACTATAGTTCATAAAGAGGGGACAACTACAAAAAAAATTGCAAATTATTACTATCACCGAAACATGTTTATCTTTGCAAGAGAAATATATAAAACCGGAAGTTTTCAATTGGCTGTTTTTTATTTTTTCAGATATATAATATATTCTATAAGAATAATCAAAACTGCGGAATCAAATAAAGAATCAGTTCAAAAATTGAAACAAATATGGTACGCTTATTTTGACGGAATAAGAGATGTACGGGGAAAAAGAAAAATATAATGCCAGATAATTTAATGACTGTTTTTCTGGAGGAATGTGCAAAATGGATGTAGATATGGATTTTAAAGGAATTATTACCGGCGGTTTATGCTGGAACGAGCTTACAAAAAAACGAATGAGTCAGCCTCTTGCGCTGGAAAATTTTGGATATAAGGTTTATTCACAAAATGACGAAGACGGAATCATTCAGGAAATATTCCGCAGAATTGGAACAGAAACAAAAGAGTTTATTGAGTTTGGAGTTCAAGATGGGCTTGAATGTAATTCTCATTATCTTTTACATCAGGGCTGGCATGGTTTATGGCTTGAAGGAGATTCGGGCGCGTGCACTCAGATTGGGCATAAGTTCAGGCCGGTAATAAAAGATGGAAGACTCAAAGCGGTTAATGCTTTTATTACACGGGAAAATATAGAAGCTTTAATTCTTAAAAACAGAAATTCTCATAATGACGGTACTTCACCAGACTTTTTAAGCATTGATATAGATGGAAACGACTGGTATGTATGGAATGCAATAAAAGCCCTCAAGCCAAGAGTTGTATGTATTGAGTATAATGGAAAGTTCCCGCCAGATTATAATTGGAAGCAGGCCTATAATTCAAGGCATATCTGGGATGGTTCTGACTGGCAGGGTGCTTCCTTAAAAGCAATGGAGGTGCTTGGTCGAGAAAAGGGCTACGTTCTTGTAGGGACCAATCTTACTGGCATAAATGCTTTCTTTGTCCGGGAAGATCTTTTTTCAAAAGAAAAATTCTTAAACTGTGTAACAGCAGAAGAACTCTATAATCCTACAAGAATGGATTTACATTTTGCTGCTCCGGGGCATGCTGCAAGATATTGTCTTATAGGTCAGCAAGAAAATAAAGGTGTCTTGAACTATTTTGACAGTATAAATGAATATAAAAAATCTAGGAAAAAAGAACGTAAAGAAAAGATTATCAAAGCATATAAAAAAAGAATATTAAATGGCGGCAGGTAAAAGAATTGTGTAAACTTTCAGTAGTAATCCCAACTTATAACGAAGCCCAAAATATTCAAAATCTGGTAAATCAAATTAACAGTGCGTTAGATGGAATTAACAATGAAATAATTTTTGTTGATGACAGTAATGATAATACACCTGACGTAATAAAAGCTGTAATGGCAGAAAACCCAAATGTAAGACTTAAGCACAGGGAAGGGGAGATCGGGCTTGCAACAGCTGTTATAGAAGGTTTTAAAATGGCAGAAGGAGAGTATATTGCTGTTATGGACGCAGATTTGCAGCATCCTCCAAAGCTGTTACGCTCCATGTATGATTGCCTTGAAACAGGAATTGATATTTGTGTACCCAGCAGATTCATTCCCGGAGGCTCGGATGGAGGTCTTAATCTTTACAGAAAAATGGTCTCTTTTATTGCAAGATACACAGGCAAAATTCTTTTGCCATCACTTAGGAAAATTTCTGATCCAACCAGTGGATTATTTATGTTCAAAAAAGAAGTTATAGCCAATGCCGATCTAAGGCCAATAGGCTGGAAAATTCTTATAGAGGTTCTTGCAATGGGAACCTACAATAATGTTGCCGAAATTCCCTACCGCTTTCAAGCTCGTCCCGCAGGTCAAAGCAAGCTTACTTTTAAAGTAACAATTGAATATCTTAAGCAACTCAAAGATCTCATAAAACGTGGAAAAAAGCAGATGAATGTAAAGGTAACGGAAATCTTATGATAAAAGTTTTTTTTTGATCATCAATGTTATTGGGAAAAATACGGTGGTGTTTCACGATATTTTACTGAAATATTAAAGACCGATTTTGAAGATGCTGCTTTGTATTTTAATCCATATTCAATCGATGACTGTATTGAAAAAATGAATCTATTAATAGATAATCAATTATTAAGAGATTCTCTAATTCAAAAAGGCCTGATACAAAAACAAAAGTTTTCTTGGGACGTTTCCAGACAACAACATTTTGAATTGTATAAAAACATAAAGGATATGATAAACTAATAAATTTTCCGTGTTTATCTGAACGTTTTATGTTTATGCGACTTTCGTTATTAAAAGGGTATTATTAATTATAGGAGATATTTATGAAAAAGATTGAAATTTGTATTATCTTTTTTATGATATGCTTGCTGTCTTTTATTAGTTGTGAGTTTGAAAGTAAAAAGCCAAAAAATGACACTCCTGAACAAACAGATAATATTGAAGAAGAATCGAAATCTGAAGAGGAAGAAGAAATTCAATTATCTTCTATAAAGACTAAATATGGTTTTTCTAAAAGAGGTGAACCTGTGCTTTTATCATGTAGTGCTGTTCCCACAGAAGAAAATCATTTTATAAAGTATCCATGGTATAAAAGTGCCGATGGAAGCATGGAAAATGGTACTCTTATTGAGGGTGCAAATGGAACAAATCTTGTAACAGAAGGCTTTTCTGAAAAAGGTATTTTATATTATTATTGCGTTGTAACAGAAACAATAATTTGCGAAGATAATACTATCAATAATATCAGTAGAACAATTCCATTTAGTGTAATATATACTTCTTTGCCTATTGTGCAGATTGATACTGTAAACGGAGAAGAACCTACTGGAGAAGCTATTACTTACGAAGAAGGTGGTGGTAACTACGGTGCGACATTAAAAAATGAAACGAAGGTTCCTGCCAGAATGTATATATATAAAGATGGTCAAGAAAATGCTGTTTATGATAGTGGAGAATATAATAAAGATGCAAAAACCGGGCTTACAATAAAACTACGTGGTAATACAAGTGCATTTAGTGAAAAGAAACCATATAAAATTAAATTGCAAAAAAAAGCTGATTTACTGGCAGGTATTCTGCCCGGGCGTGATAGCAGTTATAAAGATAAAGAGTGGATTCTTCTAAAAGATGCGACATCACTTAATACATTTGTTGGTATGGCAGTTGCTGATATAGCAGGAACCCCTTGGACTCCAGAGTTTGCATTTGTAAATGTTGTTATTAATGGAGATTATAGGGGTGTATACCTGCTAATAGAAGCTATTACTAAGAATGAAAAACGAATTAATGTCTCAGATAATGGTTATATAATAGAAAGAGATGCCTATTGGTGGAATGAGGATGTTAAATTTATTACATCTTTATATAATCAAAAATATACTTTCAAATATCCAGATGATGATGATATTACAGATAATCCGGATTTACAATCATATATCGAAAACTATATGAATGAACTTGAACAACATATTCAAAATGGAACTTATGAAGATTATATTGATGTTGAAAGTTTTGCACGCTGGTTATTGATTCATGACATTCTGGGTACTTGGGATGGGGCAGGATCTAATTGTTATATGATAAAAAATGATAATACAGAAAACTCAAAAGTATATATGGCAACTACATGGGACTATGATACAAACTATAGGGAAAAAGATGTTTTTGCTACTCAACATTATTCTGGTAGAGCTTATGGTGCCTGGTTGTTATCAAATATAAATACAGCTGTAAAGGACTCTTATAAATCTCAATGGGAGACAGTATCAATATCATTATGGAATACCTTATTATCAAAAATTGAGGAATTACAAAATTTACAAGGAGAAGACATAAATTTATCTCGAAAATGCGATGCAATTCGTTATGATACTAAAAGTAATTCCATAGAAAATGAAATCAATAGAATTGAGGATTGGTTTACTAGTCGTACCGTATGGTTAAATACGGCTATTTCAGATTTATAAATATAAAAAAATTGGATTAAAAAGTAATGAATAATGAAGACAAAACTAATATACCTGTAATATCCAAAGAAAATGGCTTTAAAGCTATTCGTATTATTTGTGCGTTAATTGTGTTTTATGAACATCTGGTAGTTC
>JAILBH010000071.1 GCA_024681195.1 Treponema sp. | reverse complement strand
GTCTGTTTTTTCATAAACAGGCTTTATATAGGCGCCGCCCATTCCTCCGTTGTAGCCGCCCTTTGCTCCACCATAAATGTGAACTGCATAACCGGCAGAAATAATTTTGCGGGCATCCAGACCGTTTATGTGGGCACCCTGACTGGTCATTTCTACAGGCTCACTGCTTACGGGTTCTCCGTCTTTGTAAGTAATTTTACCGGCATAAATGCGACCATTTTTGTCCATTGCAACATCAACAGGTTCAAGCATTGCCTGGCGGCTAAACTCGTCTGTACCAATCTGGCGGTGATAGAAAATATACCACTGCCCGTTTACCTGCATAAGGCTTCCGTGATTGTTTCCCCAGCGGTAAGACATCTGATTTTTGCCGTCAGGGCCCGGAAGAATTTCTCCGCCGTTAAAGCTTATGTCTCCACCCATTTTGTAATCGCCAAGAGGGGTGTCGCAATATTTATAAGAAAGGAATCCGTTACAGTCTTCGTAAACTCCGTACTGTGGTCGGTGTGTGTAATATCGTTTAGAATAAATAAAAACGTATTTTCCAAAAATTTTGCGTGGGGATGAGGCTTCAAAGAAGGCATCATTTTCGTCATCCATACCGTCGTCAGGAGACCATGGTGTAATACTGTGTTTGATTACATTTTCACGCAGGGTTTCTTTTTTGATTGTGCACATATCATCATTGAGTTCTGCACAATACTGTTTGCAAAATCCCCAGAAGGCATAAACGCGGCCATCATCATCAACTAAGATTCCAGGGTCAAAAGCAAGTTCTGTAAGCTTTGGATTTGTAAAAGGCCCTGCTGGATTTTTACTTGTTGCAAGCATGATGCGGGAACCTTTTGCTTCTGCTGCATACATATAAAAAGTATCGCCCTTTTGCACAACATCCGGCGCATAAAGAATTGAACCGTCGGTAGAAGTATAACAAACACCATGACAGGTCCAGTTTGTCAAATCATCAACAGGTGCACTCCATACAACCTGATCCGGTCCGCAATATTCTGTTTTAAGTGTATCATGCGAACCATAAAGGTAAACTCTTTTTTCTCCGTTGTATTCAAAAACTCTTGGTTCTCCGTCCGGAACATGTTCCCAAAGAGGCATATATGGGTTGGCACCCTTGATAAATTCTTTCATAGCACTAGGATAAAGAAGAACGCTGCTTGTTTCAAGTAGGAAAAGCCCTGCTTATCTTATGATTTAAGAATTTTCCTATAAATAAAGATTTTTTTGTTATTTTTTATCGGCTTATGATATATAATAAAATTATGAACAAATATTTATTCGAAAACTACAAAGATTATTTTAGAGTTGGAGCTGCCATCAGCGGCATTATTTTGATGAGCGATGCAGAACGTGAGCAGCTGTTCCTGTTTATGAAAAAACGCATGGAAGAATTCAAAAAGAATTTTAAACCCCATCCGGGAATGCCTGAATTTAAGTTTCCGGAGCCACAACCTTATCCAAAGGGCGACATGCCTGATAAAAAGCTTGCGGCAGAACAGTTTAATCTTGTTGTTGCAGAAAATGAATGTAAAATGGGATCTATATATCACGGGCCGGATCAGTTTGATTTTTCCGGAGCCGACCGCCTTCTCAAGTTTGCCCGCGAAAATGGTCAGGCAATGCGCTGGCACACCCTGGTATGGCATAATCAGTCGCCAAAATGGATTTTTGAAGATGGAAACGGCGGCAAAGCAAGCAAAGAACTGCTGGAAGAACGCCTTAAAAAATATATTTTTACCGTGGGCGAGCGCTACAAGGACGACATCTGCTCTGTTGATGTTGTAAATGAATGTATAAGCGACAAAAATTTTATCCTGCGCGATGGAGCCGACCGCTCCCAGTGGTTTGATATTATGGGTCCTGAATATGTAGACAAAGCCTTTTTCTGGGCCAAAGAAGCCTTTCCAAATTCAAGCCTGGTAATCAACGACTACAATCTTGAAATGATTGAAGGAAAGCGCCAGGGCATGTACAAGCTTGTAAAGGGAATGCTGGAGCGCGGAGTTCCCGTAGACACCGTTGGCCTGCAAATGCACATCAATATTGAAAATCCGCCGATAAGCGAAATTGAAAAGACAATTGAACTTTACGGAAGTCTTGGCCTTAATGTAATTGTTACCGAGATGGAAGTTTCTGCTTATCTTGATAAAGATTTTGAACATCCTGACCCTCGCCGTGAATACGACCAGGCCTTTTTGGAACAGCAGGCAGAACGCTACGGCAAGATTTTTGAATGCTTTAAGAAAGAAGCGCGCGCCGGCATCCTAAAAGACGTAGTTCTCTGGGGAATTACCGACCGCATGAGCTGGAAAAACAATTTCCCTGCCCCGGGACGTGGAGACTGCCCGCTTTTGTTTGATGTAGATGGAAAGGAAAAACCTGCTTTTTATAAGCTGCTGCAAATGTAATTTAAGGGTAGCTTCTGACAAAATGACACTTTCTGCTTGATTTGTCATAATAAATGGGGTATTATGAACAAAGGAGACTCCCATGTTCATAGAAATCCCATATCAGAGACGCTACGAAGATTTTAGAAAAGACGGCAAGATGCGCCTTGGTGCAATCTTAAAAGTATTTGAAGCCGCAGGCAGCAAGCATTCAGACACTGTTGGAGATAACATTCTTAGTGACACTATAGAACACAAAGCCTGGATTATGACCGACTGGTTTGTAGAAATTGATGAGTTCCCAAAAGTAAACCAGACAATTCTTGCCCGAACCTGGGTAGAACCAATCAAGCAGATTTTATTCAGTAACCGTGATTTTGAAATTGAAGCCGACGGAAAAGTTTGTTTACGCTGCGTTGGCCGTTATGTAATGGTAGACTTAGAAACCGGCCGTCCTCTTAAAATTGGCCCAGAATTTGCAGACCAGTACAAGCCCGAAGACCGCCAGTCTATTGCCATGGATAAACCACCACGCCCTATTGCAGTTGATCCTGCTGCCTTTACAAATGAAGTTGCAATAAAAGTACGCCGTTCAGACATAGACTACAATGACCACGTTCATAACCTTACTTATCTGGATTACGCCTTTGAAGCGCTGCCGCACGAAGTTTACAAAAATTATGATTTTAAGGGTTTCAGAGTTACCTACAAGCAGGCCGTAAAACCCCACGAAGAACTTGTCTGCAAATATGCCTTTGTAGAAGATAAACATGTCTGCTGTATTTTTGATAAAGACGGCGGATTGAAGACTCAGGTGGAATTTTATTAAGAGATCCCGAAACAAGTTCGGGGTGACACATTGTCAAATCTGGATGATATAAAAAAGACCCTTCAAGCGAAGGGTCTTTTTATTTCCATGTCACCCTGAACTTGTTTCAGGGTCTACAAACTATTCATACAAAGGACTAACCGCAGCCAGAACCTTGTTGTATTCTGCGTAGGCTTTGTCGTAGGCTTTTACGTTTTTGGCAATTGGTTTAGCGGTTTTTGTTTCATCGAGCTTGATGTGTTCGGCACAAAGCTTTGCAATGCTGCAATTTCCGCTCATGTTTTTAAGACACCACAAGGCCTGAACTGCTCCACCAAGGGCTGCTGCTTCGTCCAGGGCAGGAACGTGGATTGGAAGATTCATAATATCTGCAACAATCTGGCGCCAGATAGGAGATTTTGAACCGCCGCCAATCAGACGAATCTGTTTTGGTTTAAATCCCAGCTTGCGGAAGGCATCAAGACCACCACGCATAGCAAATACTGCAGATTCCAAAGAAGCGCGGGCAATGTTTGCACGGTTTGTATTTGCAGAAGTA
>JAILBH010000067.1 GCA_024681195.1 Treponema sp. | reverse complement strand
ATATTTTGAGAAAAAGGTTGCGCCGCTTGCTCCGGAAGGAATTATCCTTCACCTTGGTGAAAATGATGTACAGCTTGCAAGAACAAATCCTTCTGCCTTTGAATATTATTATACAGGTTTGATTCAGGCTGTAAGAGAGTGCAACAAAAACTGCAGAATTGCGCTTGTTTCTGTTGATAACCCTGCCAATGATAAAAACATTGAACTTATGAATGCAAGAATAAACGCACTTGCAGGAGCACAAAAGCTTTCTTATGTAAATCTTCAGAATGCTAAGTTCTGGCATCCTGAATCTACAAAGGCTGCCTGCAATTTTGCACACAGTATGGGCTTAAAAACCAGAAAGCCTTTGAACGATGTTGCTGAAATCTTGTACAGCTATGCCTACCACAACTTTGACGGACACGCTGTTCAGAACATGGCGGGATAATAAAATAAGGCATTCATTAGAAATTATATGCTTCCAGTCGAGTACGGGTTTGCAAAACCGCGGGCTCGCCCGCTACACGCTGAAGTGCCTTGTAATTATATACTTGGCCGCTTATGCGGCCGCACTTCAGAGTGTTTTTGAAACCCGTCCTCTCCTTCGCGCATATAATTTAGACTAAAGCTTATAAATTATATTAATAAAGAACTGCCTAACCGTTTTGTTCCCTTGTGCCAGGTTTTTACATAAGTATTTATAATGCGTTTTCCAGTACATGTGTAAGGTTTTTCCTGCACCCTTCATTTGAATTTATAGAAGAAAATCACTATAATACCCTTTATGAGTAACGAAAACAATAACGAAAAGAGAGATCCATTGCTCTGTCATTGGGCAGATCAGATGGCCAGCCAGATTATCCGCGAAAAGGGAGATCTGGATTCTTATACCTGTGCTTCGGGTATTACACCAAGCGGAACTGTTCATCTTGGAAACTTCCGCGAGATTATTACTGTAGATTTAGTTGTGCGTGCGCTGCGGGATCGTGGTAAAAAAGTACGCTTTATTTATTCCTGGGATGATTATGATGTTTTCCGTAAAGTTCCTGCCAACATGCCGGATCCGGAAATTCTTGAAAAATATCTTCGCTATCCAATTACAGAAGTGCCAGATACAACAGGCCGCAACGAAAATTATGCACGCCATCACGAAGTAGATGTTGAAACTCAGCTTCCACGCGTTGGAATTGCTCCTGAGTTTCTTTATCAGGCAAGCCGTTATCGTTCAAACCGCTATGCAGAAGGTATGCGCCTTGCTATGCAGAACCGTGACGTTATTAAGGAATGCTTAAACGAATACCGCGATGACGATCACAAAATGAAGAGTGAAGATGTTTACTGGCCTGTAGCAATTTTCTGCGGCAAGTGTAACAAAGATACAACCGAAATTACAAATTACGACGGCGAATACGGAATTACATACAAGTGTGAATGCGGCCACTCGGAAACTGCAGATATCCGCGTATTCAAGGGTGCAAAGCTTGGCTGGCGTGTTGACTGGCCAATGAGATGGAACGAAGAAAAGGTAGTATTCGAGCCGGGTGGAAAAGATCATATTTCACCGGGCGGTTCGTACGACACTGCAAAACTTGTTTCTAAACGCATTTACGGCTGGGACGCACCTGTTACCATGCGCTACGACTTTGTAAACTTAAAGGGTGTTCCGGGAAAAATGTCTTCTTCAAAAGGAAAGGTTATTGCCCTCCCTGATGCTCTTGATGTTTACCAGGCAGAAGTTCTCCGCTACCTTTTTGCAGGAACACGCCCGAATACTGAATTTGCAATCAGCTTTGATATGGATGTTCTAAAGGTTTACGAAGACTACGACAAGACAGAACGAATTGTTTACGGAATTGATAAGGCAAAGAGCGACGACCACTTTAATAAAGAAAAGAGAATCTATATGCTCAGCCAGATTGATGGAAAGATTCCTGAAGTTATGCCATATCAGATTACAATCCGCCAGTTGACAACCTTGCTTCAGATTCACTCAGGTGACATTGACGCAGTTATCAAGGCTCTTGGCGACGTAAAACCTGAACAGGAAGAACGCTTGCGCCGCCGAATTGAATGTGCATGGTTCTGGGTAAAGCATTCGGCTCCAGACTGTGCCCCGGATTTCTGTTTTGAACTTCGCAATGATGATAAACCTGTTTATGTTACAAAAGAAATTGCTGCTGCCGTTCAAAAAATCAGCGAACAGGTGCTTCCAAAACTCGACAGCTTTGAAACAGACAAGGACTGTCAACAGGCTATTTATGAAGTCGCTGAACAGCTTGGACTTGATACAAAGGTTTTATTCCTTGGTCTTTACAATGTACTTGTAAACAAGGATCAGGGGCCTCGTCTTGGAAGCTTTTTCCGCATTATTGGAAAAGAGCGCCTTACAAAAATTTTCTCTCATGTTGTAGCCGATGCCTTTGCCGCAGCTAAAAAAGCCGCCGCAAATCAGAAAAAACTTACTCCTGCCGAAATTGATCAGTTACCACCTGCAGAACGCTTCAGCA
>JAILBH010000227.1 GCA_024681195.1 Treponema sp. | reverse complement strand
AGTTTTTCCGGATTCACAAAGTTCTTTTACACCACCCTTGCCAAAAATATGTTCACAGCGATCGGCAGCAAATAAATAGGCATTGGTGCGCTCGTCAACCTTAAAGTCTCCGGCTAACATCTGGCGTAAAAATTTACCTGTAGGACCGCTGGTTGGTTCTGCGGTAGCAATATATTTATCGGGGTTGCTCTGAACAAGCTTTTTTATCTGCGTACTCGTTCCAGCACCATCAATCCCTTCCAAAACAATAAAACCATGTAAAACCATGAGAACATTATATATAAAGGAAACAGGATTGTGAATAGACTATTAAAATGGTTCATATTGAAAAAATAGCGGAGTCGAAATTGGGAAGACAAAAACACTATATGGAGCAATTTATTATCCACAATTGAATTTTCTTCATATATATGCTATTGTTCTCATAGTTTTACATGGGGGCTAATATGGGAGCACGCGGCGAACTTTTTACCACACAAATTCATTTGGATAACCGTTCATACTTTTTTAATGTAAAAGAAAACAGAACCGGCGATGTATTTCTGCAGGTTGTAGAAAGCAAAAACAGAGATGGCGTAGAAGCAGATAGACATCAGATTGCAATTTTTGCAGAAGATATGCAAAAGTTCCTTCAGGGTATGGAAAAATCACTCGAATTTATTGAAAAAGATCGTAAGGCAAGACAGAAGGCAGCTCGCGAAAAGAAAGCTGCTAAAGAAGCAAAATATGGAAGCGGCTCTGCTTCAAAAAAGATTTATCGTGTGAAGGGCGAAAAATCTGCCAAGGCTGATGACGGAATTAAACGTACAGGCCGCATTCACGTAGTTTCAAAGAGACCAGACGCTTCGGAATAACAAAAGGCTAATACTTAAAACTAAGCCGCTGGATTGGTGAAGGACCAAGCTGGCGGCATATTTTTTTATGTTCGGGTGTCGGGTATCCTTTATGACGGGCATAACCGTATTCAGGATATTTTTTATCCATTTCAAGCATAAAGCGGTCACGGCAGGTTTTTGCAAGAATACTGGCTGCCATAACACAAGGATATTTTCCATCGGCTTTAGGTTCACATCTGCATTCAATTGGAACATCAGGACAGCGGGTTCCGTCGGTAATTCCGGTAATTGATTGAGGGCCCTTCGACAGGCTCAGGGACCGCAGCTCGAAGGACATGGACCCCACACTGAATCGTTTTTCAAGGTCTTCCCAGGCAAGGCGCATGGCAAGCATACTGGCTTCCAGTATATTAATTTCATCAATAGTTTTATGATCTACAAGTGCAATACCCCACATGGCATCGCGCTTAATAACCTCTTCGGCAGAAAGACGTTTTTTTTCACTGAGCTTTTTTGAATCATTTAAAATTTCAACAGGAAAATCCGGAGGAAGAATAACAGCAGAAGCACAGACAGGCCCCGCAAGTGGACCCCTTCCCGCTTCATCAAAACCCACTGTAAGAATTAACGGCTTAGAATCCATACTGTTCGTTTTTATCCTGCTGGACAGAAGAGTTTTTATCTGCATAAATTGCAGCAGCGTTTGCAATCCCTCTTAAAGAAGCCTTAAAGGAATTAGAAATAACAGAACCATTCACAGAGAAAAGTTCTGCAATACGACCTTTGCTTCCTGTAATCTTAAAGGAATTGTTTAAAAGATTTATATCACCTTGATTCAACGAAAGTGTAACACAGGTATCGGAAGAAACATTTATAGAAGAATTGTGAATTGTTACCTTAGATTTTAAGCCCGAAATAAACGAAGCATAAGAAGGTGCAGAAATAGAAGCAATGGTTCCATTTATATTTATGGAAGAACGTACTGCTTCGGCAAAAAGTCCGTCACCTTCAAAATTGGCAGAAATCTGACATCCATCTAATTCCAGAACAGAATCTTCAAGTTTTATAAAAGGAACCAGCCCCTGAGCAGCAGCTTTTGCCTCCTGGCCGTCTGCACGCGAAAGTGTAAAATCACGCAGAGAAAGATTTGAACTTTTTACAGTAATGCAAGCGCCTTCTTCAAATTCAAAATATGCATCGCCTTCATTTACAAAAACACAGTTAGAAAGAATGTAATGAACTCCGGCAGGAACTTTTACAGGCCCCTTCACTCTTACACAGGCATAGCGTCCCAGATTAATTCCTTCCAGACACTGTTCAAGATTTGCATAAGGACGAAGCGAAGTTCCATCAGCAACAGCAGGATCGGCATAAGAATTAAAGTAATAATTATACTGATCAATGATTACACTGTATTCCGAAACAAGACCGGTATTCATTCCGTTCTTTGAATAAGCCCAAACCTTAAAGTAAACAGCCCCACTACCTTCCGGTTTGAGTTCAATCGAAAGTCTGTTTGAATCTGCCTTTTTAAACTGACCGGCCGGAATTGAATCAAAAAATGAAGAAGTCTCTAAATAAGTCTCTGAGACGGAATCAATTGTAAATGGTTCACTTACTGCATAATAAAGCTCACTTGCTTCTTCTGCCTGAATCAAAACAGAAACAGGCTCACGCGAATAAAATGAAGAAGCCGATGAAGTAATGAGCGGACTTGACGGCGGCCTTTTACTGATATTAAAAGGGACTTCCATCTGTCCCTGATAAACAGCTCCTGCAAAAAAGCCTATATTCAAAACTCCGGAAACATTATCGCCATAGAAGGTATCTGCTCCAAGCTCTGCAAAAAGCTCCTGGTAATCAGATTCAGAAGAATTCAAAATGCTCAAAGAATAAGCACCGTCTCCCTGCAAAGAAAAATGCAGACTGCCATCAGGATTTACAGTTTTATTGAGTTGAGGCTTTGGCGGAAGAACAAAATATTCAACCGGATTTCCTTCGGCATAATCAATGCTTTGCCAGCGGATCATATGACTTACAGAACGGTCAAGAATAATGCTGTTTTTTGGCAGCGACCAGAATCCCGAATCAATTTTATAAATATAATTATCGTTAGTAAAAGTTATTGTGTTCCAGTCGGTAATAACAAAAGGAACATCGCGGCGGCTGAACAAACCTGCTGTCTGAGGCAAAGTCCTTACAATAAAGCGCCAGCGTTTTCCTGTAGCTTCATCAAGAAGAGTACATGGAATATAACGGTTCAAAACAGAGGATTCGTCAATCGAAAGATCCCTGCCCTGAAGAAATGAATCCGGCGGAAGTCCAAAGCTGTATTTGAGTTCTTCGGGAATAGAAAGAATAGAACCTGCTGTATAATTTAAAATTCCAGAATCAAAAAATGAAGAAATAAAGGTATTGTAAGAAGCAGCAAAAGCATTATCCTGAATTACAAGATATTTTACTGTAGTTTCGGTTTTCTTTTTTCCAGCTTTTGCAATTCTTATTTCTACAGGACCATCAAGATCAATTAAAACCGGTCCGTCATAAGCAAATCCAAAGGCTTCCGGATCGGAGCCGTTTAATGAATAATAATAGTCGCCCTGATATTCACCTTCTGTATCGATTACAAGCATCTGACGGTTTGCAAAAGTTCCTTCTATAGGACTAAGCACCCTCATCTGCGCAAAGGCCATGCATGAGATAAAAGCAAAAATCAGAAAAGCTGCGACTTTTTTCATTTGTCTCCAAGATATGGACTCAGAACATCAATGAGTTCCGGATCATCCTTAAAATAATACTCTTCTAATTCTTTTTTTGAAAGTCCTACAAGCTCGTGGCTCATATAGTGGATCCAGCGGTTTTCTTCCGGTGAATTAATTTCGAACTTGCGGCAGTAGTAGTCCGGCTGAACAGGAAGCTGCTCTTTATAATATGTAAAGTATTTGTAATCGTGAACAACAACCTTAATATCTTCACGAGGCATTCCACGGCTGTTGATAAGAGTTTCTACCAGACAGTTGATTGTACGGCCTGAATCAAAAATGTCGTCAACTAAAAGGATTTTGTCTCCCGGTCGCAGATTTTCCGGCGGATAAGTCCAGCCATCAATAAAAACCTTTGTGTGCTGAGCAACGTCAGAATAAGAACGTGCTACAACTCCCGCATATAAAACCGGATGAAATTTATTGACCTTGCTTAAGATTTTAAAATATTCACTGATGATGTTTGCCATATAAGCACCACCACGAAGTGAACAGTAAATTACATCGGGAATAAACCCGTCCTTGTAGATTTTATTAGCAAGTTTTAGCGCATTGTTGCGGACTGTATCGTATTCAAGAAATTCTTTAATCATATACGCCTCATTAAAAATGTTGCATTAATTATAAATGATTATGAGGGAATTTACAACTTGAAAACTGTTACAGACGTAAAAAGGAACTGGTACAAACTTCGTTCAAAAGACGCTGATCGTGACTTATAACTAAAGCTGCTGTAAATGGATTATTTATCTGTTCTTTTATAAGGGAAATTATATTATTTGTATTTTCTTCATCTTGTGAAGCAAATGGTTCATCTAAAAGCAAAAGACATGGAATATCTTTTTGAGCGCAGGCCCATGCAAAAACCCGTGAAATTCCGGCTCGCTGGCGCTCTCCTCCACTTAACAATGAAGGAAGTGAATCTTTTTTATGAAAAATATTCAATTTTTTGAGCCATAGTTCTGTAAGATCTTGAGCTGCTTTGACATTCATAATATTTTGAAGCGGAAGCATTACATTTTTTAAGATGCTGACAGAGGGAATTAAGGCAGGTTCCTGGAATGCATAGCAGATTTTTAGATTTTCTGCTTTTTGGAGCTTGCCACTGATAGTAAAATTTTCTTTGTTAAGAATTCCTGCAATATAATTTAATAAGGTTGATTTTCCTGTTCCGGTTGGAGAAGATATTCCCTTACACTCTTTGGAGTTAAGTTCCAGCGAAAAATTCTTGAGCAGAGTCTGTTCGGATTGAACAAGTGTGATATTGAGGTTTTGGATTGAAAGAAGATTTTCTGTCATCTGGAGCCTCTCTTTTTAAGAAAGTTTGTTACTAAAAGCATAAAAAGGCGCTCGATAATAAAGCTAACTGTAACAAGAATAATTGTAATTGCAATAACTGTAGGAGTTTCAAGATGTACCTGTGCGCGCTGGAGCATTGTTCCTGCGGCATTTTTTGGAAGGCTCAATACTTCGCCGGCTGCAATAACCTTCCAGGTAAGTCCAAAGGAACTGACCATTCCGTTCATAAAAAATGGGATAAGAGAAGGCAGCTGAATATATCGGAAAATCTGGCGCTTTGTAAAATTAAAGGTTTGTGCCATGCCAAGAAGTTTTTCATCAGTTTTATAAAAGCCGTTGAAAACAGCCGTAGTCATAATTGGCAGAGTCATGAGCACCGAAACAAAAACCGGTACTGTTCCGGACTTAAACCAGAATAAGGCAATAAGAATAAAAGCAACAACCGGTGTTGCACGAATTATTGCAAGAGGCAGCTCAAAAAAGAGGCGGGCAAACGAAGAAAGGCCGCAAAGAACTCCAAGCAGAGTTCCAATTAAAACCGAAAGCACAAAAGAAAAAACTACCCTGCCAAAGGTCCAGCCAAAGGCACGGAAAAAGTCAGGCTTTTTTAAAAGGGCACCCATTGCCTTAAAAACAGCAGCGGGGCCCGGTAAGATTAAACTTGCATTAACGAGTCGTGCCAAAACAATCCACAGAATGAAAATGAATACAACTGAGAGAATGTATGCTGTAATTGCACGACTCTTTTTCATTACTTAAAATAAAAACCTTCGTCTGGTAATTTTCCGCCGATTGAAGTTGGTTCAAATGACAGGAAAATATTCAAAAGCTCTTCGATTTTTGGCTGAGCTTTTCCACCCGAACTTGCAATGTAAACATAGTTTGCCTTTGGAATGGAAGCAGTTACAATTCCGGCAGCAAGACCAAGCTCAAACTTTTCGCTAAGAGCACCTGCTTCTTTTGGATTTTTGAGTGTCTTTTTATAAGAAGCTTCATAAGCGCTCAAAAAACTTTTAAGAAGCTTTGCGTTCTTTTCTGCAAAGTTTTTTGAAACAACCATTACAGTAAGCGGATAAACCTTTCCCTTTCCTGCAAAATATTCATATTCAGACTGGAAATCAATTGCAGCAATAACCTTGTCGGATTTGGTCTGAGCTACAGTTGCAAAAGGCTCCGGAACAACTGCATATTGAATAGCTCCGGAAATAAGCTGGGCTGCAATCTGTGCTGTAGGAATAGAAAAATCAAGAGTTATGCCGTCCTGGCTGTCGGCAGCAATTCCATTCTTTTCCAAAAGATAGCGGAACATATATTCAGGAGTAGCCCCCTGACCAGCAACATAAACAGTTTTTCCTTTAAGGTCACTAAGCTGCTTTACGCTTGAGTCGGTTGTAATAAGGGAAATGTTTCCATTACCGGTAATTGCACAAACCTTGAGGGCACCGTTGGAGCTGTTGTAAACCTTTGCGGCAACGTTTGCAGGCAAAAATCCAATGTCAATTTCACCCTTGAGCATTTTTGGAAGCAGGCCCTGAGGGTCAGCAAACTTTTCATAACTGATTTTTGCGCCTTTTACAGGAGCAGCATCATCCAGTAAATAGCCGGCTGGAATGCAGCTTGGGCCATTTAAAACACCAAGCCGGATTTCTTTTGCTTCTGCTGCAAAAACACCTGCACACAAAGCCAATCCGGCAACCAAAGAGAAAATTATTTTTTTCATTACAGAACCTCTTATTTCTTTTCAACCATTACCGGCACTTTTACCGGTTCTGATTTGACTAATTTCACCTTGAGTTTATCACAATTGCATTCTATAGTCACTAAGTCAAGCTCAGAATTCTGATTAGAAAGAATTTCGATGGAAAGAGGATCTTCTATTTCTTTACGGATAAGACGTTTCATAGGGCGGGCACCCATTGCAGGATTATAGCCGTGTTCAATAAGGTATTCCTTTGCCTTTGGCTTAACGCTTATCTTGAGTTTTTTATCTTTAAGACGTTCTTCAAGGTCTTCAAGCTGAATGTCCAGAATCTGAGAAACCTGCTTTTTACTTAAAGCATCAAATACAATTACATCGTCAATACGGTTTATGAGTTCCGGATTCAAAAGCTTTTTAAGTTCGTTCATTGCGCCGGCTTTTATTTCTTCGTAAGGAAGAACACCTTCTGCGGTTCCAAAACCGACACGACCTTCGTTTGTAATCTGGCGGGCACCTGCATTACTTGTCATAATAATAACAGTGTTGCGGAAGTTTACTGTGTGACCAAGATTATCACTTAATTCACCTTCCTCAAGCATCTGAAGCAAAAGGTTAAAGATATCAGGGTGGGCCTTTTCAATTTCATCAAGCAGAACTACCGAATATGGATGACGGAGAACTTTTTCTGTAAGCACACCACCCTCCTGGTACCCTACGTATCCTGGAGGAGCTCCAACTAAACGGCTGGCATTATGCTTTTCCATATAGTCAGACATATCTATACGGATAAGCGAATCTTCTGAACCAAAAAGGTACTTTGCAAGAGCCTTTGCAAGCTGAGTCTTTCCAACACCTGTTGGTCCAAGGAAAATAAATGAACCGAGAGGATGCTTTGGAGATGAAATACCGGCTCTGCTTCGGCGGATTGCTCCGGAAATTAGATTTACAGCACTGTCCTGTCCGATTACCATATGATGAAGTTCATCTTCCATATGAATAATGCGTTCTGTTTCTGAAGCTGTCATCTGTTCAACAGGAATACCTGTCATATCGCTAATAATGCGTTCAATATCTGCACCGGTAACTACCTTTGCAGGTCTTCCACCGTTCTTTTCCCAGAGATTTGTATAAAGGTTAAGCTTTTTCTTTAAGTCAATAACCTTATCGCGCACAACAGCAGCGCTTTCGTAATCCTGATTCATTACAAGATTGCGTTTTTCTTCTTCGAGTTCCTTTTTCTTTTCTTCTAAGAAGGCAAGCTCACTTGGACGTTCTTCTTCCTGAATCTTTTTTGCAGCACCTGCTTCATCCATAATATCAATTGCCTTATCCGGCAAAACCTTTTCGGGCAGGTAACGCTTACTCAGTCTTATGATGCTTGGAATAACATCGTCTGCATAAATTACGTTGTGATATTTTTCGTATTTTTCTTTGATACCCTTAAGAATACTTTCTGTTTCGTCGGTGTTAGGCTCTTCTACCTTAACTACCTGGAAGCGGCGTTCAAGAGCAAGGTCGCGTTCAATATGCTTTGTATATTCTTTAGTAGTAGTTGCACCAATTATCTGGATTTCTCCGCGCGAAAGAGCAGGCTTCATAATGTTTGAGGCATCCATTGTACCTTCATTACCACCGGCTCCAATGATTGCATGAAGTTCATCAATAAACAGGATGATGTTTTTATCTTCCTGGAGCTCTTTTAAGATTTTTTTCATGCGCTCTTCAAATTCACCACGATATTTTGTACCGGCAACAACGGCAGCAAGGTCAAGCGAAAGAATGCGTTTTTTAAGCAGGTCTGTTGGAACCTTACCGGCTGCAATTTTCTGGGCAAGACCTTCTACAATGGCTGTCTTACCTACTCCAGGTTCTCCTGTCAAAACCGGATTATTTTTTGTTCTGCGTGCAAGAATCTGAATTACACGATGAATCTCTTTATCGCGGCCAACTACAGGATCCTGCTTGTTTTCGCGTGCAAGCTTTGTAAGGTCGCGGCTATATTCTGCAAGGAAAGAATCCTTCTGTTTTTTCTGAGTTTTATCTGTCTTTTGTGCAGTACCGGTTTTCTTATCATCAAACACATCAAAGAAACCGCCTGCAACATCATCATTCAAAAGACTTCTGAATACTGTATCTACAAGCGATTCTGCACGTGCCTGTCTTATAGAAGAATTGTGTTCACCCTGAAGCTCTGTTACAACAAAGCGGGCATCCATGATTGTATAATCTGCAGAAAGGAAAAAGCGTGAAGTAATACTTCCTTCTTCGCGGATTGCAGCAAGCAGAAGATGTTCTGTTCCAATATAGTCATTATGAAGGGCATTTGCTTCTATGTCTGCAATATCAATAAGCTGCTGATAGCGCCTGCTTAATGGAAGACTTTCGAGAGTTGGAGTTCCTCTTTCTTCGGCAAAGAATTTTTCAATAAATTCCAGAAGTGCTTCTGGTTCCAGAAGAAGCTTTGCGAATACCTGATAAGCCAGCCCCTCCTTATTTTTTATCATTGCAAGAATGACGTGCTCCGGCAAAAGCTGTTTGCTTCCAAGCTTACGTGCTTCATCCTGTGCCAGAACGGAAACAATTTCTTTTGCTCGAGGTGAAAAATTCTTCATTTTGAACTCCAAAAAAAGATATCTGTTCTTTAATTATCGGCAGAAGGGGGTGATTTCTGCAATTGAAAAGTTGTAGATTGCGACGCAAAGCTTACCGACATTTTGCTACGCAAAAGTCGTTCGCCTTCGCTTCGCTCTGGGTCGCAATGACTGTCATTTTTAAAAGTATAAAACCCCAAAAATGGCGCCAAGAACTATTATTATTATTGGATGAGCCTTAAATTTAAGCAGCAGGAAGGTACAAACCCCATAAAAAGCAAGACAAATCCAGTCAAAAAGCCCTTTCCAGCCGTTCAGAGTGAGTAAAACACTCCAGTCCTGGGGAATATTCATAAGTGCAAAAGTAAAAACCTGAACTACAGGCACAAGAATAAGACCGGTTGTTACAGGCCGCAGGAATGCCAGAGAGCCTTTAACAAATGGATTTTCGTGAAATTTCTGTAAAAAACGGGCAATTATAAGAATAATTATGACAGATGGCATGGCTTCAAACACAGAAGCAAGGATACCACCTGGAATTCCATATAGATTATAGCCTATATAAGTTGCCATATTAATTCCGATGGGACCAGGAGTACTTTCGGAAATTGCAACCATATTAAAAAACTGTTCCGGACTTATTAAACCGCGTGCAACAATTGTCTGCTGCATAAGTGTAATTGCAACCACACCGCCACCAATTGTAAAAAGCCCTATATAAAAGAAGGTAAAACAAAGCGCAATTAAACTCATTTTGTTTCCTCCTCATTCTGAACCAGCTTTTGATCCCTTTTTTGAATGCGCAAAACATTCAAGCACCCAAGAACAAGAGCTACAAGAATAATTATAAATGACGGAACTTTAAATACAAAAATACAGACAAAGGCAATGAGCATAAAAAGCACATTCCATATATTTTTTATTGTTTTTTTTGCAAATTTAATAATTACAGAGGTAAGCAGAGCAGCAACAGCAACGTTAATTCCTTTAAGGGCTGACTGAACCTTTGGATATTCAGAAATTGAATTGATTGTTCCTGCCAGCAGCATAATAAT
The DNA here is from genome assembly GCA_024681195.1 of Treponema sp. Lineage (GTDB taxonomy): Bacteria > Spirochaetota > Spirochaetia > Treponematales > Treponemataceae > Treponema_D. The sequence continues at coordinate 5,725 of JAILBH010000227.1, read as the reverse complement.
TACAATTGAAGGAAAAATAATTCCAAGAGAGGCTATAATTCCACCAAAAACGCCAAGCTGTCTGTAGCCTACAAAGGTTGCAACATTTACGGCAATAATGCCCGGAGTACTCTGCCCTACTGCATAGTAATCAATTATATCTTCTTCGGTAATCCAGTGTTTTTTATCTATGAGCTCCTTCTGCAGCATAGGCATCATCGCAAGTCCCCCACCAAAAGTAAAAAGCCCCACCCTTGCAAAGGTAAAAAACAAATCAAATAATTTAACAACTTTATTTTCCTTATTCATTCATGTCTCCATAATTCCCAGCTTTTTCAAAGACAACTTCAACACAAGTCCCTTTTGGCTTGGCATTAAATATTTTAAATGCAGCATCCATCTGGTTGGCACGGTACTGCATTGAGTTTAGACCAATTCCAAAGTCAGAACTTCCCTTTTCGCCAATTCCAATTCCGTCATCAACAACTCTAAAAACAATATGCGCTCCTTCCATAAGACAGCGGACTATTACCTTTTGAGCTTGAGAATGCTTCATCACGTTATGAAGAGCCTCCTGAATAATCCGGAATATATTTAATTTTTGCATTTTATCAAAAACAAAGCTTTGTGCAATATCCCATTCATAATCGCATTTTATTCCGGACTGCAGCTCAAACGAATTACATAAATTACTCAAAGACGCATCTAACCCAAGATTTTCCAGATCCACAGGATAAGAGTTATGTGCATACTGCCGGGTCCTTTGTAAGGTATCACTAACCAGCGCTGCAAGTTCTTCCATCTCCGGTCGGCCTACAGAACCATCCTTACTTGAATAACTTCTGCACAGCATGGAGATTCCTGCAAGTCTCTGGCATATATCATCATGAAGATCATTACTAAAACGCTGACGTTCAATTTCACTTATTTTTAAAACTTCGGCTTCTACCTTCATACGCCTGTTATTTGCGTCTACAAGTTCACGGGTACGGTTAGAAACTTCGCTTTCAAGAAAGTCTGCATAACGGCGTCGTTCTTCATTTACTTCAATTCTATTCATGGCAAGAGCAATATCTACAGAAAGAAGAATTATGTATGGAAGAGAATTATCCGGTGCATCGTAAAGCAGACAACCCATATAATCATTACCGGCATTTAAAAATTTAAAGACCAGAGTTGAGCAGCTGTATTTTTGATTTATAAAATCATAAAAGTCACAGAGCTTTATGAGGCCATCAGAATTCAATGGAAAAGCTTTAATTGTTTTACCACCACAGCGGACAAAAACCGGCCGCACAAAAAGAGAATTATCTTCCAATGGCTCCGACTGACTCAATTTTAATGGAAATTTTAATATACAGAAATCCTGAGCACCAAGCATTGCAGTATTGTAATCTATTATAGAAACCAGTTCCTCTTCGCGGTTGTCATTATTAAGATCCTGTCCAACATGACTTACAATTCTAAGCATCTGTTCCGAAAGCACATAAGAAGATTGAACTTTACTAAAGGATTCTCTTACAGCATTAATATCTACTTCGGTTTTTGTACAGCCGCAGGATTCTCTGTAAATTACACTGGACCCGATTGATTTTTCGAGAGGAACAGATTTTTGCTGAACATAATCAAAGATTATATTAACCGCTTCTTCGCCAATTTTATCCAGCGGTTGATGAACAGTTGTAAGGGCTGGAATTGAATAGCGCCCCTGAGGAATATCATCAAAACCTGTAACAGCAACATTTCCAAAAGAGTCGGTGTTGTTTATCTTTAAAAACTTATATACACCAATAGCCATATTATCATTGGCACAGACAACAGCATCCGGTATCTTTCCGGGATTATTTTTCATAAACCCTTCCATTGCCAGAACTGCACTTTGTTCGGTAAAGTTTCCGCGCAGGACAATATAATCAATATCAGGATAGTCCGACTTATATTGTTCCATAAGCTTTTTAAAAAGCTGCTCACGATTAATTGCATCCTGGTGAGTCTGAGAACCGCCAATATAAATAAAGTTTCTGTATTTGTGAGTAAGAACCAGGTGATCTACAAGATCACGCATTGAATCATCTGTCTGAATTAAAAGAGAAGGAACTCCGTCAATCTTCTGACCAACAGAAACAAGAGGAAGCTCTCCCCATATATTCTGAATATCGGTTTTGTTATTTAGAGTACAGCTGTCTATAACTACAGAGGTAAGAAGAATAATTCCATCAAGATTAAAAAAATCTTTTTGCGGAAGGCGACCAATAAAAGCATCGGACCTGAACTCAGTATTGCCTTCCTGAAAACAGATTATCTGAATGCCAAGTTCAGCAGCACGGCGTTTAATTCCTCTGTAAAGCGAAATCTGATATTCTTCATCAAGAATATTCAGAACAAGTCCTATACGCATATTTTTATTATACTATTATTTTTGATTTTATGATATTATATTGATATGGAATATTCAGTGATTATTATAGATGACCATCCTTTGTTCAGCAGGGGGCTTTCTCAACTTATAGAAACTCAGGCCTCATATAAAGTAACAGGAATTGCCAAAAACCAGGCAGAAGCTCTTGCAATGATAAAAGAAAAAATGCCGGATCTTGCAATTGTTGATTTGAATCTTGGCAAAGAAGATGGTCTTGAACTCATAAAAGAAATTCTTTCTATTACAGATAAAACAAAAGTGCTGGTTCTTTCCATGCATGATGAACGCTTTTATGCAGAACGTGCCCTTAAGGCCGGAGCAAAAGGCTATATCATGAAGCAGGAAGCCGAATCGAATGTTACAACCGCCATTAATACTGTTATGCGTGGAGAAATCTACTTAAGCAGCAATGAAAAAGCGCGGCTCGAAGAACTTACAAAAGATAATAAAAAACCTAAAGACGGCGAACCTTTTGATTTGATTTCTTCTCTTTCGGACCGCCAGTTACAGATTTTTACACTCATTGGAAAAGGCCTTGGTACAGTAGACATAGCCGAAAAATTAAATCTGAGCATAAAAACTATAGATACACACAAAGAGAATATAAAAATAAAGCTCCACTGTGGAACTTCAGCGGAGCTTAGGCAAATGGCTATTGAGTGGACCAGCCACTAAAGATTTCGTCCATACAGAACAGACAAAAAGTTTAATTCCTCTGCTGCCTTTTTCTTTAGGGCTGCTTTGTCCATTCTCCAGGTCCAGTTTGTACCTGTAGTTGACGGCATATTCATTCTTCCACTGTTATCAACACCGGCAATATCCTGCATTGGAACTACAGCGTAATCTGCAGTAGAAGCAATAACCGCGCGCAGCATATTTTTTCTAAGGCTGCCAGTCTTTACAAGAGCACGGGCCTTTTCTAAAGAAATGCTTTCTCCCTGAATATACTGTGCCACAAGCAAAAGCTGTTCATCACCCAAGTTTTGAAGCCAGCCCTGAAGCGTATCGTTATCATGAGTACCCGAATATACTACGCAATTAGAAGTATCATACATATGCGGCAAAAAGTAATTTACCATGCCGTTTGTACGGGCTTCATCAGGACTAAACGCAAACTGCAGCACCTTCATACCAGGGAAGCCGCACTGATCCCGCAGGGCACGAACTTCATCAGTAATAACTCCAAGGTCTTCTGCAATAACAGGCAGGTCTCCAAGCTTGCTTCTTATTGTCTTAAACAAATCGTAGCCGGGGCCTTTGCACCACTTACCGTTAATAGCTGTCTTTTCTGAAGAAGGAACCGACCAGTAAGCTTCAAAACCGCGGAAATGATCAATACGAAGAACATCTGTAAGTTCAAATACACGCTTAATTCTATTAATCCACCATTTATAGCCGTCTTTTTTCATTGCATCCCAGTCATAAAGCGGGTTTCCCCAAAGCTGACCGTCGGCACAAAAATAATCAGGCGGAACACCGGCAACACAGTCTGGTCTTCCGTTTTTGTCCAGCTGGAACAAGCTCTGATTGCTCCAAACATCCGCACTGTCTGGTGCAACAAAAATCGGAATATCACCAATAATACTTATGCCGTTTTCGTTTGCATATTCCTTAAGTTCAGTCCACTGAACATTAAAAAAGAACTGTATTACCTTATAGATTTCTACATCGGTTTTATTATTGCGGTACCAGTCTGCCAAAGCTTCTTTTTCGTGAAGGGCAAGAGCCTTTGGCCACCACGAATGCCAGATAGAAGAAGCCGGCTTTTCCTGTTCTGCCTTTTTATCATAAAAAGTCTTTATGCTCATAAACAAAGCATAGTCCGCAAGCCAGGCTTTTTTTGTGCGGCAAAATTCCTTGTATTCAGCCTTATCCTGTTCACCACAGTTTTCCAGAAAGTTTAATGCAATTTTTTTAAGGACAGGAAGCTTCCACCAAACAACTGCTCCAAAGTCCACATTACCACAAGATTTTATATAATCAGGCGGAGTAATTTCTTTTTTTGTTGCCCAGCCCTTCTCTACCAGTTTTTGCAAATCAATAATAAGAGGATTTCCTGCAAAGGTAGAAAAAGAAGCATAAGGAGAATCTCCGTAACCAGTTGGTCCAAGCGGCAGAATCTGCCAGAGGGATTGACCTGCATCAATAAGCCAGTCAATAAAATCATAAGCAGGCTTACCTATTGTACCAATGCCCGGAGTTCCTGGAAGAGAAGTTGGATGCAGCAGAACTCCGCTCTTTCGTTCGAATTTCATAATATGCCTCGAAAAAAAAATTGCCCCGCTACCCCTTCGACCCCTTCGACTCCTTCGACAAGCTCAGGAACCACTGGGATCACAGGGACCACGGGGCACTAAATTGTGTTTTACCGCGATTAGCCCAAAACCTTAGAGATTCTTTCAAGAACCTTCTTGCGGTCAAGAGGCTTTACGATATAACTCTTTGCACCAAGCATAAGTGATTTCTTAACAAGTTCTTCCTTACCAAGAGCACTTACCATTACAACTTTTGCATTCTTATCAAAAGCCATAATCTGTTCCAAAGCAGTAATACCATCCATCTTAGGCATAGTAATATCCATTGTAACCAGGTCTACATGAGGACAGAGCTCCTTGTACTTTGCAACACCCTCTGCTCCATCAACTGCAGTGGCAACTACGTCATAGCCTTCGCTGGCAAGAATCTGACCTAGCTGCTTAGCAACGAACATAGAGTCATCTACAACGAGTACTTTAAAGGCAGTTCCGTCACTCTTAAGGCCCTCAGGTGGACGTTCATTAATTGTTGGATAATCCTGAATTGTTTTCATTATATTTAACTCCTATATTCTAAGCACGTTCCCTGATAGCAACGTTAACTTCGATTTTACCATATTCTGTAATAAGAGGAACGATGAGAGCTTCTACGCTGTCGGTTGTTCCACCTAATGCAGCAATTTCCATTTTTTGACCAGCAAACAAAGTTGGAGGTGTAAGGTCAAACTTAAAGCCAAGCTCGTGCAATTTTGTTACAGCCTGTGCAGTAATCAAGTTTGCAAGCTCACTGATTGTTGCTTTTGCAAGATCATCAAATGATGGTAACTTTTCACCATTCATAGCAGAAGCAATATTTAAGGCGGTTTCATTTGTCATATCAAAAAGAACACGACCTTCTACATCACCTGCAAGACCAACTAAAGCTGCAACTCCCATAACAGGCATTGCTGTAGATTTAAGATACAAATCTCCACGCTTTACTTCTGCTCCACCAAGAACTTCCTGTAAAACTCTGAATGAAGTTTCAACAAACGGGTTAATATATTCTACTCGCATGTCATTCCCCTTTTAA
>JAILBH010000225.1 GCA_024681195.1 Treponema sp. | reverse complement strand
CCTTGGCGATATGGACTTTAAGGTAGCCGGAACAAAAGACGGTATTACAGGCTTCCAGATGGATATTAAGATTGCCGGTGTAACAACAGAAATCATGAAGAAGGCTATGGAACAGGCTCGTCAGGGTCGTCTCCACATCCTTTCTATTATGGAAAAATGCATCGACAAGCCGGCTCCACTTGCTAAGAATGCTCCACAGATCCTCACAATGAAGATTCCTGTAGACAAGATTGGCGCCCTCATTGGACCAGGCGGAAAGAATGTTAAGGCTCTGTGCGCTCAGTATGATGTAACAATCAATACAGAAGACGACGGAACTGTAACAATCTACTCAAAGAACGGAATGAATGCCGAAGCAGCAAAGAAGGCCGTAAAGGGCATTACAGAAGATCCAGAGGTTGGAACAATCTACCAGGGAACTGTAAAGCGCATTATGGACTTTGGTGCCTTTGTAGAAATCCTTCCTGGAAAAGAAGGCCTCTGCCACATTTCAAAGCTCTCAAAACAGCGCGTAAACAAGGTAACAGACGTTCTTACAGAAGGTCAGGTTATTCCTGTTAAACTTCTCGAAGTAGACAAGCAGGGAAGACTTAACCTTTCTTACATTGACGCACTTGAGTCATAAAAAGGTTATGTGATATAATCTTATAAAAGTATAGCATTTCGGGAATAGTTTGTTGCCGGAATGCTATTTTTTTTAAAATGGAAAAAGAATTCTAATGCCCAGAATTATAACTTTTGATATATGTTCATTAATTACTCTTGTAATCCTTCTTCTTTCAATTTTTATAAGAAGAATGACAAGAGGAACATCTAACATTCTGTTTTTCATTCTTACAATTGTAGTTTTTATTTCAGGCATTTTTGATATTCTGCGTTTGTGGTTACCTACAGTTTTATCGATCAACTTAAAAAGTAAGGTTTTTGTATATATAATGAATTATTTTTATTTTATATTCAGAAATCTTTCTACGCCAATTTATATTCTATTCATTTTTTCTGTCTGCGGAATGTGGCATGAATTTAACAACGATTTGCTGCTTAAGCTTACCTGGGCATTCCCGTTAATTGGAATTCTTGGCTTGTTAGGCTTTGATGTCTTTACGCATAAGGTTTTTGAAATAACAGATAATCTGGAATATGTGCGTGGACCATGGCTTTCTTACATGCGAATTGCTGCTATCTGGGTACTTGTTTATTCAATTATATGCCTTGTTTATAATAGAAAAATGCTTAACAGATATAAGTTTCTTATGCTCATAAGTCTTGCACCAATTAATATAATTGGTGTTTTACTTCAGACATACTTTCCTCAATACATTGTAGAAATCTTAAGCACAACATTCCCGCTGCTCTTTATTTCTTTTGCAGTACAAAAGCCGGAAGAAATTATGGATATGAATTCCAGAAGCTTAAATTATCAGGCATTTAAGGATGAGCTGAACCGAAATTTTGCTGCCAAAAGAAAAATAAGACTTATCTTTCTGCAGATTACAAATTTTGAACGTCTTCAAAATCAATTCGAAAAAGAAAGCATTAATGATTTTCTGTCCCGCATCATTAAAGAAATATATGAAATTTGTAACAATGATGAATACGAGGTTTACTATCTTGATAAGGGAAGCTTTGTTGTCCTGACGCTTTATGATGATCAGAGTGAAATTGAATTGATTGCACAAAAAATCAGAACCTTTGCTGCAGGTAAGCACCCGATTCACAGCATTAACATTATGTTTGATTTTAAACTTTGTTATGTACGCTGTCCTGAAGAATTAAAGGATTATAATTCTGTTCTTAATTTTGAAAAGAATCTTGACTCTGTATTATTCCAGAATAATACACTCATATTCCTTGATGAAATTGCAGATTCAAAGGAATTTCAAATTTCGCACCAGATTGATCATATCATTCAAAAGGGCTTTAAGAATAACAGCTTTGAAATGTACTATCAGCCTATTTATAATATTGAAAAACGAAAATTTGTTTCGGCCGAAGCACTCATAAGATTAAAGGATGAAGAACTTGGTTTTATTTCTCCAGGAATCTTTATTCCTGCTGCCGAAAAGACAGGAACAATTCATCAGATTGGAAACTTTGTCCTTGAGGATGTGGTAAAATTTATTTCTGAATCATCTATCGAATATTATGGTCTTGAATATATAGAAATTAATCTTTCTGTTGCCCAATGTATGGAACTGCATCTTACAGATACAATTCAGGGCCTGCTTGAAAAATATAAAGTTTCTCCAGAAAAAATAAATCTGGAAATTACAGAAACCTCTCAACAGATGAATTATGAAATAATAGAAAAAAATATCAAAACTCTTTCTGATTCAGGTATAACTTTTTCTCTTGATGATTATGGTACCGGCTATTCTAATATTCTTAGAATAACCAAGCTTCCTTTAAATATTATTAAGCTGGATAAATGCTTTGTTGATGATCTTGAAAAACCGGGCATGAAGATTATCATAAAAGAAACAATCAGCATGCTCAAAAAACTAAATAAAAAGATTCTTATTGAAGGTATTGAAACCTACGATGAGTTTGATTATTTTAGAAATGCTGGCTGCGATTATATTCAGGGCTTCTATTTTTCAAAACCTTTGAATCGCGATGATTTTTTCAGATTCCTGCAGACAACAAATGATATTGATGAGGTAGAAACACTGTGAACGATTTCTTAATGTGCGACATTACAGGCTTCCTCATTTTCTTTACATTGTATATTTCTGATTTACTTAAATACAAGGTAAACCAGAGAACAGGAAGATTATATGATTTTATTCTTATTGTTTCCTGCATAACAATTATCTTCAGATTGTCATATCATATTATTCTAAGAACCTGCACTTATAGTTTTGCAATAGAAGTCCTGGTAAGAATCCTCATTTATCTTGCATTGATGTGTCGGGTTCTGGTCTATAGTCTTGGAGCACTTTTTGCTTTTTCTGCCACTGGTCTTTTGCCATTGCTTCGAAGAAAAGATTTTCAAAAATTAATAATTATTCTTTTTTATTTAATTCCAAATCTTTACATTATTGTAGATATATTCAATCAGATGATGTTTTCTCTTGATAATTCCATGAATCTAATCTGGTATAGACCATCGTTGTTACTGGATATTACAATAATTATTCAACATTTATATTGTATTTCTATTATTATGATTTATAAAAGGCTGCTCTCAAAAAGAAGGATTTTATATACACTTTTGATGCTGCCTCTTAATATTGTAGTTTTGATTTTTCAGATGTTCTTTCCGTCAATTCAAATTGAAATGTTCATTGTAGCAATTACCTGTTATCTTATTTTTGCAACAATTCAAAGACCCGAAATTCTTGTAAACACACAGACGCTGGCGCTGTCTAATATTGCTTTTGAAAAGGAATTAAAGAAGAGTGTAAGAATTGAACTTCCGGTTAAGATTATTTTTATAAAGATTACAAACGAAGCCCATCTGAACATGTATCTTGGCCCTGAACGTTTTATTGAATTTCTTAAAAGTGTTACCAGTTTTTTAAATACACTTTCCAAAAAAGCAAAGCTTAAAGCTTCTGTATATTATCTGAATAATTTTGTTTATGCGCTTCCAACCGAAAACCAGACTGATGAAGCAATTAATGTTCAGTTAAATGAACTTGAAAAATATTTTTCTCAGAGTTTTATTCTTGGAAAAGCAAAAATTAATCTTATCACAAAAATCTGTGTTGTATGTTATCCCGAAGACGTAGATACTGCAGATAAGATGCTGTATGCAGCAAAGAATTTTGATTCAATTATAACTAAAACAAATAAACCTTACTGGTATCGGGATTATTCCGGAGAAAGAAGCTTTATCATAAAAAGCAATATGGAAAAGATTCTGGATCGTGCAATAGAAAACCGTCTTTTTGATGTTTACTATCAGCCAATCTTTAATGTTGAAACGATGACTTTTACTTGTGCAGAGGCTCTTATAAGATTAAACGATGAAGAATTTGGTATTATTCCACCTGCTACTTTCATTTCTTATGCTGAACGTACAAACCGCATTCATATAATTGGTGATTTTGTTCTGGAAAATGTCTGTTCCTTCCTTGCCAGTAAAGAAGCGGCTTCTCTAAATCTTGAATATATAGATATTAATCTTTCTATAGCACAGAGTCTTCAAAATAATCTTGTAGAAAAAGTCCGCTCATATCTGGAAAAATATGATATAGCACCATCAAAGCTGCGTCTTGAGGTTACAGAAAAAGCCGTAAACTTTAACCCCGTAATTGTAGAAAAAAATATTAATCAGCTTGCAAATATGGGAATACGTTTAGCGCTTGATGATTATGGAACTGATTATTCAAATATTAGAAATGTAATATCATTGCCGTTTGATATTATCAAATTGAATAAAACCTTTGTGGATGAAGTTGACAATTCAGAAAGCTTATCGGTTGTAAAAGATACAATTCACATGCTGCGATCTCTTGGAAAAGAAGTGATTATAGAAGGTATTGAATCCAAAGAAAGGGCAGAACTCTTCAGGAACTATAAGATTGATAAACATACTGCCTGTAAATATTTACAAGGTTTTTATTTTTCTCATCCTTTGCCGCAATCTGAGTTTGTTAAGTTCTTTACAATATGATATATTGTATGTATGAATAAGATTAATGTTAAATGCGTTGCTTCTAAAGGCGCCATCATTCCTGTTTACAAAACAGATGGTGCTGCTGGCGCCGATGTCTGTGCTTTATTAAATGAGCCTGTAGTAATTGCTGCCGGAAAGTTTGCAATGATTCCAACCGGATTGTTTTTTGAAATTCCGCTTGGTTATGAAATACAGGTTCGTCCTCGTTCCGGATTAGCCGCAAAAAATGGTATTACAGTTTTAAATACACCTGGAACCATAGATAGTGATTATCGTGGTGAATTAAAAATTCTTTTAATCAATCTTAGTGATAAGGATTTTACAATAAATAATGGCGAACGGATTGCTCAGATTATTATAAGTCCTGTAACAACAGCAGATTATATTCTTACAGATTCTTTATCTGAAACAGAAAGGGGAGAAAAAGGTTTTGGTTCTACCGGGGTTTAACCGCAATACAGATTTAAAGAACAATCTTTTAATACGATATCTTTATAAAGAATTGTTTCTGTATTTTCTCATTTGTTTTGCGTTTCTTTTTGTAGTCTTTTTTGCAAATCAGATTCTGCTTATTGGCGAAGATATGCTTGCAAAAAGAGCCCCATTTAAAGATGTATCCAAAATTATGATTTACAGTATGCCGGCCATTATTGCACAGTCTTCTCCGTTTGCAACTCTGGTTGGTTTCTTAATGTGTCTTGGAAGAATGAGTAGTGATAATGAAATCCTTATTTTTCGTGCTTCCGGTTTCAGCTTCCGATCAATTTTAAAACCAGTTCTTGTCATGGGACTTGCAATTTCTTTTGTTTCCTTTTTTGTAAATGATTATCTTTTGCCGCTGAGTACAATAAAATACAATCAGCTCTACAGAAAAATCATGCGCTCAAATCCTTCGGTTGTTCTTGAATCAAACAGTATCAAACGAATTGATAATTCAACTGTAGTTATTGGTGATGTAAAAGACTCCGACGTTTCTGATATAATCTTTTTTAATTCTAAAGAAGACAGCAATAAAGAAACAATTATTATTGCCGGTAAGTCTGTGCTTACAGGTGCAAAAAATCAGGGAGTTTTGCTTCAGCTTGATATGTCGGATTCAATAATGACAACCTTTGAACTTGAAAATTTTAATAATTATGAAGTTCTTTCTACAGAAAATACAATCTTAAATCTTTTTGATTCTACCATAACAGGGCGTGGCGGAAAAAATCCCCGCGAAATGACCTTCTATGACTTGCGTAAAGAGATACGCATAATGAAAGCAGATCCAGATGAAGATGATATGCGAATCAACACCTGGATGATGGAATATTATAAGAAATTTGCCATTCCTTTTGGCTCAATCTTTTTTGCATTCCTGGCCTTTTCCATAGCCTTCCTTTTTGGAAAGCATAATGGTTTAACAATGGGACTTTTTATTGGAATTATAATCTGTGTATTGTATTGGGCAATGCAGATTTCGGGACAGCTGCTTGTTACGCGCGTAAATTTAAATTCTTTCTGGTGTATCTGGGTTCCAAATATTCTTATGGCTGTTATTGCCTGCATACTGTCAATTAATCTTATAAGGAAGTAGAGTCGGAAAATGAAATTTGTTCTGTATATATTAAAGAAAATAATTCCATTTTTTATAGTTTCTCTTTTCTTTGTATCATTAATTCTTAATCTTGTAGATCTTTTTATGAATATAAGCAGCTACCTCGAAATGGATGCTCCTGCCAAAGACGTTATAAAAGTAATGATTCTTTATATTCCAAAAACAATCTGGTATGCAGCTCCAATTGCCTTTTTGTTTACAGTTACTTATACCTTAAGTGATCTTTATGCCAAAAATGAAATGGAAGCTCTTTTTGCTTCGGGAGTTTCTCTTTACAGATTTGTAATGCCGGTTTTTGTTCTTGCCATAATTCTTTCTTTCGGAATGTTTTTTCTGGAAGACAGATTGGTTGTAACAACACTTGAACAAAAAAATACTTTGCAAAAAACACTTTTGGATGAACAGGTTTCTGCAAATAATGATAATATAGTTGTTATTTCTGATTCTGCAAAAATTATTTATAAAGCCAAAAGATATAGAGACGCTCTTCACCGTCTTGAAAATCTTTTTATTGTATTCCGCGATGATGATAAAAGTCTTAAGGCAATCCTTCATACAAATTCTGCACTATGGAATGAAGAAAAAGGAATATGGGATCTCGAACAACCTGTTCAATATGAGCTGATTAATAATACTTTGCAAAAAACAACAGTTTCTAAAGAGTATACTTCCAGACTCACAGAAAGCTATGAAATATTCAGAAAGACAATTGTTGATGTTGCCAGTGTAAATGCTGCAGATGCAAAACTATATATAGAACATCTTAGAAGGGCCGGACTTCCTTATAATGAAGAGCTTTCGGTGTACTATAAAAAATTTGCATTCCCATTTATTCTGTTTATTGCAGCCTTTCTTGCAGTTGGACTTACAGGAAAAACCCGCAAAAACGTACTTTTAATAAGTTTGTCACTTTCTATTGTTTCTGTTGTTTTATTCTTTGTATTCCAGATGGTAACAATGGTTCTTGCCAAAACAGGAGTTATTTCGCCATTTATGGGAGCCTGGTTCCCTGATATAGTATTTATTTTTATTTCTATCCTTCTGCTAAAGTACAGCAGGACCTAGGAGAACTGATGATAACCAGTATTTTTGACATTAAGCATAAATCCTCAGATGGAAAATCTCGTACCGGAATTCTGCATCTTCCTCATGGAGATGTTCAGACTCCTGTTTTTATGCCTGTTGGTACAAATGCCACTGTAAAGGCCATGCCAAAGGATTTTCTTGAAGAAATTGATTTTGAAATTATTCTTGCAAATACCTATCATCTGTTTTTGAGGCCTGGTGCAGATTTGATTCAACAAGCCGGTGGACTTCACGGTTTTTCTAAATGGAACAGGAACTTTTTAACAGACTCCGGTGGCTTTCAGGTTTTTTCTTTATCCAAGCTCCGCAAAATTACAGATGAAGGGGTCAAATTTCAAAGCAATATAGATGGAAGCTATCATTTTTTTACTCCCGAAAACGTTGTCCAGACTCAGGTAAAGTTTAATTCAGATATTCAGATGCAGCTTGATGTCTGTACCGGCTATGACGAACCGCGTAAGAATGCAGAAAAAGCACTTCGTATTACAAGTGACTGGCTCTTACGTGCTCAAAAAGAATGGGAACTGGCCCGCCAAAACGGTTACAAAGGAATTTTATTTCCGATTGTCCAGGGACATTTTAGCGAAGACCTTCGCCGCAAGAGTGCAGAATTTGTTGCTTCTCTTAATCTGCCCGGAATAGCAATTGGTGGCTTGAGTGTAGGGGAGCCTCATGATGAGTTTGTTCACTTTATGAATTATACATGCGGCTTTTTACCGGAGGATAAGCCAAAGTATGTTATGGGAATAGGAACTCCGGAATATATTCTTGATGCAGTTCAAGCCGGTGTTGATATGTTCGATTGCGTGCTTCCAACCCGTAATGCCCGTAACGGTTCCTATTTTACAAAAAAAGGAAATCTTTCTATTAAACAGGAACGTTTTATTCACGATTTTGGTCCTGTCGATCTTGAATGTAATTGTAAAGTTTGCCGTACTTATTCCCGAAGTTATTTAAGACACTTGTTTAAAGAACAGGAGATTCTTAGCTGTATACTGGCTTCTTATCATAACCTGTATTTTCTGCAGAATATGATGAAGGAAATCCGTCAGGCTATAAATGAAGACCGTTTTGAGCAGTATAAAAAAGATTTTTTGGAGAAGTTTAGTCAGGGAGTGTAATTATGAAGAAGATATTTTTTATTTTATTTATATTATTTTTTTCTATTCCAATCTTTGCCCAGGTTGTTGCTTCCAAAGGTGGGTATGCAGAAGTTCCTCCTGCAAAGCGTCCGCGTCCGATTGACCAGGAAAAAGCTGCCGCTGCTGCAGAAAAAGATGAAACTCCCGACGATGAAGAAAATAACCGCAATACAATCCGCTACGGACTTCCAAGCGAAATTTCGACTTTGCTTGATACACTTTTGAAAAATGATGACCCGCGATTTACGGAAGAAATTTACGACCTTTTTCAAACAACCAAAAGTTCAGCAATCAAAGAAAAGGTTTTAAAATATTTTACAAAGGCCGAAGACCCATGCCTTGAAGACTACGCAGTGGACCTTTTGAATGATCCTTATGACGAAAAGAATGAAGTTGTAAAGGCGGCATTTCAGTATATTTCTGCAGTAAAAACTAAGGCTGCAATTCCTGCTGTAATTACACTTGTAGAAAGTGAAAACGAAAATTATTTTAATGATGCTATTTCTACGCTTGGTGATATTGGCGGACCTGAAGAAGCAATGTTCCTTGTGGAATATCTTGAGCGTGATGATTTAAGTGATGCCCAGCGCCAGACCCTCATGCGTAACTGCGGAAAAATGCATGCTGTAGAAACCTGGGATAAGCTTGTTGCAATTCTTGAAGATGATGATGAAAACACTTTTGTAAGAATGTATGCTGCCGAAAGTCTTGGACTTATGGAACTTGATAAATCTGTTCCTGTTCTTGTTGAACAGTTTGATGCAACAGATCCAAATCTCCGTCAGTATGTTATAAAAGGTTTAAGCCACTTTCCGGATGTAGTTGAAGCTCGTGCAACAATTATTCAAGGCGTTCGTGATGAACACTGGAGGGTAAGACAGGAAGCAATTCGTTCTGTAAAAGAAATGGAATTGAAGGATGCAGTACCGTTTCTTATTTACCGCGCAAAAAATGATTCAGAAAAACTTATAAAAGAAGAAAGCTATACTGCAATTGCTGCCCTTAATACACAAGAGGGTAATGACTTTATGATTGAGCAGCTTCAGGATAAAAAAGTTGCAGACGGAACAAAAAAGATAATTGTAGAAGTTATGCTTAAAGAAGATCACGCAGGAGAAAAAGAAATTATAGAGCTTGCCAAGTCTGTTGTTACAGATGATAAGCGCAAGGATCTTCGTTATGCAATTGCAAAGGAAATGGCAAAGAATTATAAGTCTTCTTATGATGAAGTTTGCGGAATGTATCTTCAGTCAAAGGATGCAACTACAATTTCTCTGGGACTTGATATGTACAAACAGAAAAAGCCTGCAGGTCTTACAGGCTATGTAGATACAATTGCAAATGATAAGAAAAACAGTGCAAATAAAACCAGAGCTCAAAAGCTGCTTGGAATAGAAGAAGAGGAAGAAGATAAGAAAACCGTTGATGCAAAATAAGAGATTCCCGGGGTTGACTCGACAATCTCTTATTCATAGAGCCTGTTCACAAGTGCCAGCATCCCATTAATCTTTCTTTTTTCTTCATTCGTAAAATCTATATTTTCTTCAATTAAGGTTTCCAGGCTGTGATGGGTTTCGGTTACAGCAGTATTAAACCCTCTGGTTACCTTGTACCAGTAGTTTCCGTTTCCGTCATTATAAAGAGTAATAAAACCGTATTCTCTGTTTTTTTGTTTTGCTACAGCAGTATGCATACACCAGTCTAAAGAATCAATAAGACTTTCTTTTCCAACCTGATCATAAATATATGCGTTAAGACGACGGTTCCATTTCTTTTCACTTAAAGGAGTAAGATCAAGAAGCTGGATTGCATTAATAATTGTTCCCATCTTTTCTCCGTCCATCAAAATACCACCGGCATTAAGTTTAATCTGGCCACGGAGATTAGCACAGGCATTAAGCTTGTTTTTATCTTTTTCTGTTTTGACCGCCGGAACTATATATTCTAAAGGCAGAATTGCAGTTTTCTTTCCCTTGATTTTGGTTGTTTCAAACATAAAGTCACCAAGAGAAAGTGCAGATGCTTCTACGCTCCTTGGGCTATCTTTTGTGGTCCCTGAGTTATCTTTTGTGGTCCCTGAGCCTGTCGAAGGGGCCATTTGGAATGAGTTATCATTGATCATACTAACCTTACAGGCTTTAAGTCTTTCATAAAGCTCAGGGTTTATTATATCAAGCATTGGTTTTGTAAGCGGAGAAACACTCATTGCAAAGATGCGGGAAGTTCGTACAATTTCTCCAGCTACAATAAATAAAGGATCCTGTCTGAACATTACCGAACCTGGATGTATGCATATATGATCTGCCGTAAGTGAGCGGTAATTTTCGCGTCCTGTCCTGATGCAGACAAACTGAATCATACCGGCTGCAATACAGCAAAGATAATCACTCATGCTGCCACTGCCTTCCATAACAGGAATCCCAAGTCTTTCTCCGGTAATTTGTGAAAGCTGATATTTAATATTATCAATTTCTGCCATTACACGGTTATCAAGATAATTCTTTTTGCAGAATTTTTCTTTGTTGTCGCTTTGTTTGTAAGCATTAAACAGGTTAATATAAGTGCCAAAGTCGCCCTGCATGTCGCGGAATCTGTGATGAGCCTTGCGGGCTTCCATTTCCTGATTAGGTGGAAGAATAAAAGGAGAGTTTGCAGACAAAAAAGCTGCAGCAATAAGAGTTTTATCCACAGCATCAGGAAAGCGCATAATAGCTTCTACAATAATTCGGCTTATACGTGGTTCAAGCGGGAATTGAACCATCATCTTTCCAATTGCAGAAAGTGTGTTATCTTCATCTAACGCACCAAGCATATGAAGTGTATCAACAGCACCAATGATTCCTTCGCGGCCCGGGGAAGCAATAAAATCAAAATCATAAAAATCTGTAATTCCAAGTTCAGCCATTCGTAAAACAACTTCACTCAAATCTGTGCGGTATATTTCTTCTGTAGTGTAAAGCGGTCTGTCTTCAAAATCCTTACGGCTGTATAAGCGGTAACAGGTTCCTTCATGAGTTCGGCCGGCTCGTCCCTTGCGCTGATTACAGCTTGCTTTACTAACAGGAGTTTCATTCAGACTGGAAGTAAAAGTTCTTGGACTGTAAAAATTCAGTTTTGCAAGACCTGAATCTATTACAGTTGTAATATCGTGAATTGTAACAGAAGTTTCGGCAATGTTAGTCGTAACTACAACTTTTTTCTTACCGGCAGGAGGATCATCAAAAACCCGCTCCTGTTCTTCTTTTGCAAGTCGTCCATAAAGTGGAAGAATATGCAGCTGCCTGCTGAACGGACAAAGTAAAAGTCGTTCAACACAATCTTTAATAATCTTTTCTCCGGGCAAAAATATGAGGATTCCGCCTTCTGTTTCATTATCAAGTACGCGGTCAACCGTACTGCAGATTTTCGAAAGAATCATGTCTGAGCCGGCTTCTGTAGCCGTAGTGGCTCCCCCTGGAATAGGATCATATATAACGCTAACCGGATAGGTAATTGTATCTATAGAAACAATAGGAGCATTGTCAAAATATTCGCTGAAGGCTTGAGTATTCATTGTTGCCGAAGAAACAATTACGTGAAAATCGCTGCGTTCTTTGAGTACGCGTTTAAGAAGTCCAAGAATAAAATCTATGTTCAAACTGCGTTCATGGGCTTCATCTACCATAACAACGCTGTATTTGCTAAGCCATGGATCCAGCTTCATTTCCTGAAGAAGAATTCCATCAGTCATAATCTTAATTCTTGTATCCTGGTTTGTGTTATCTTCAAAACGCATCTTGTAGCCTACAAGACCGGGGTAGGGTGTGTTCATCTGCTTTGCAATAAATTCACTTACGCTTAAGGCTGCAATGCGTCTGGGCTGAGTAACAGCAATCATTCCGTTGGTAGCATAACCAGCTTCATATAAAATTACCGGAATCTGAGTTGTCTTTCCCGAGCCGGTTGGACTTTCTACAATTACAACCTTATTGCTTTCCATGCAGTCAAGAATCTTTTGCTTTTGTTCATATACCGGAAGCGATTTATAGTCTATTGCCATAATA
This sequence comes from Treponema sp., assembly GCA_024681195.1. Classification (GTDB taxonomy): domain Bacteria; phylum Spirochaetota; class Spirochaetia; order Treponematales; family Treponemataceae; genus Treponema_D. The sequence goes on along the minus strand of JAILBH010000225.1, from coordinate 28,270 downwards.
TTAAATCCTTTGTGTATTCGTTATTTATATCTAAACGGCGCTGAATATATTTTGCCCAGTCTGCTCTTGGAATCTCATTAAGATAATCAATAAATTCTTGAGTCATAGGTTTAAGGACAAATTCTTCTGCCGTATTTATATATGTTGTTATAAAATAATTTTCGGAATTAATTATCTGAGGCGGATTTCCATTTTCCCCTTTTTTAAATGTAAGCTTTACCATAAGTCCGTCACCGGTGTTGTCGCGTTCCCCAATTGGATTTGTTGAACTTAATTCAGGCTTGGTTCTCTGGCCGCTTATGGTGTTTCCGTTTGCATACATCACAACCTTGTGTGAGTCTGTCTGATGATAATAAATATATTTTCTGTCTTTAATGATATGCGCGTGATTTGCCCAGATAATGTCGGCTCCAGCATCCAGAAGCTTCATGTAAAAATCATTCTGCGATTTTGTAACAGCTCTTGTATATTCCGGTTCATTTGCGTGAATAGAAATTATCATTAAATCGCAGGGATGCTTTTCTCTGAGCTTCTGAACTTTTTGAACAAAGGAATCCCTGTTCTTTGCGGATGGATCTAAATAATTAATATATTCAGAATAGTTTGGACGATTTAAGATTTCTGTGATAGGAATAAAAAGCAGGGTCCAGGCGTTTTTTTCTATTATATTATAAGAAAAATCCGAATCTTTACCGTCTTTTAATCCCGAAAAATAAATATTTTCTGAACGTTCCAGCGAGCGTTTTACAAGGCGGTCTGCAGATTTTTTTGTTTCCTTAATTCCGTTAAGAGCCTGGTCATTTGTATGATTGTTACAGAGCGAAAAAACATCAAAGCCTGCGTCAATTGCAGCTTCTACATAGGCTTGAGGCATATTAAAATTAGGATAATTCTGGGGTTTTTGTGTATCATCAACAGGAGCTTCTATGTTTGCAAAGGCAAGATCGCAGGGTTCAATTATATATTTAACGTCACGCCAGATTTTGGGATAGTCAGAAATGTTATAGTTAACGCTGTGAGCCATAATATCACCGGCAAAAAGCAGGGTGAGGGTATCCTTATTCTGATTTTCAAGTTCTTCCTGTGTCTTAAGAGCTTTTTCAAGCGGGGAGGTTTTATCTGTTTTTGTAGTTCCACAGGATGCAAATAAAAAACAGAAAAAAACTGCTGTAAGAAAAGAGAATCTGATGATTGTTGCTCTAGAAAAAAGTTTCACTATGTGTGAATGATAGCATATTATTAAAAAAAAGTATGCAGTCCTTTTGCTACTTGACTTATACTATTTTTTCTTCTATAAATGTAATTGGAGATGTGTTTATTTCTTAATTACAAGGGGAGATGGAAATGAATGGAATGAATAATTCTATGAAAGTATTCTTTTTCTCTTTGACTATCCTTCTTTTTGTTAGTGGGCTTACTGGCTGTAGTCAATTTTCTGATGGACCTGATTTATCAAAAGCAATGGATAAATCTACATCCGCACAAAGTGAACTTCCGACTGCAAAAGTTTTAGCTCCTCTTTTTAACGAAGAAGGAGTAGAAAAAAATAAAGCAATCATTATTTCCTTCTCAAAACCAATGAACACTGCATACTTTAAGGAAAACCTGAGTATTACAGATACTCTTGGAAATAACCTTAAAGGCTACTTTCTTGAGCCTGAATGGGCAAATGAAAATACTCTTGTAAGAATCCCTGTAAATGAAAAAAATCTTCTTGATCTTAAGGGAAAAAAATCTTTTGATATTTATGTATCTCTTTCTAAATCCTACAGGGCTGCAGATGATACTGCATTAAAAGCTGCAATCGATTATAAATATCGTGTATGCGAAAAGCTTGATAAAACTACACCTGGCTTTATGTCCATAAAGGCTGAACTTCCGGGCGAGTATATTGGTAATCCTTCAGGGGCCGCAATTTCTCTTGTAGAAGGAAATCTTTCTGCCGAAAGCGAAACTTCTATCTGTAAAACAAATCACATTAATTCAAAACTTGATTTTTATGTAGAAGGAACAGATTATACCAATAGTGAAGTATGGGCTTATCTCAAATATCGCCGCGTTTATGATGTAAATGGAAATGAAGTAAATGATACCGAAAGGGTTAAGCTTGTAAAATTAAGCAATGTTAATCAGGACAATAATTCTTTTGAAAAGTTCTGTCTGGATCTTTCTTCTTCAGAATATCTGGACGGTATGTATAAAATTTATGCTACTGTTTCTGATGCTTCTGCACAGGCCAGTGGAAATTACAGAGTTTATTATGTAATAAGAGATACTGTTCTTGAATATAATGCAAACTCTCTTATCATGTTTGAAACACCTTCATTTGATAAACAGCAGCCAACTCTTGACCTTCTTAATTACTACAGAACAGTTGCAGGTTTTAATTATATTTCTGATGATGTTTATTTTGTCTCAAAGATTTCTGATGCAAAGAAGACTTATAAAAAATCAAGAGAAGATTATACTTATCTTTTCTCATGGGGCACTTCTTTAGAAAACCTGTCTTCCCCTGTAGCTGCAGCTTATTCAGACCAAAAATACATCCTGCCAGATGCCTGCAAGAGTTATTGTGAGCGTCATAAAGATAAAGATATTTATCTTGTTGTTAGCTTTGCCGATGCAGTTGGAAATACAAAATCAATTACAACTCTTATTCCAAAAGAAATTGAATTCCATAATTATTCTGTTTCAGAAGCAGGCGACGGCTATAAAAAAGTTAGTCTTTATTATTCAGAGTTCTCAAAAGAAACAGCAGCTGTTTTGCAGGATAAAACTTATACAACCAGCTACAGAGTATACTATGGCAGAATTGATGATGCTAAGGATTCAGAGCTTTCTCAAATTACTTTAACATATAATACAAATGCAAACTGCAATGAATTTATAATTCCTGATGGAACAGAATATGCAGCCTTTATTCAGCCTGTATATAATTTCTTTTCAAAGTCAAACGGACAGGCAAGCGGTCAGAGCTTAGGTCCTTTATATAAAGTAATCGTTGATTCAAAGCTTGCTTTCTATTCATCCATGGCAAAACCGTCTTTCTCTGTTTCAAAAGAATCTTCCGGAGAAAGTTCCGGTCTTTATCAGATAAATATTTATCTTTCAAATCCACAGAATGATATCCGTTATGTTCCATGCTTTAGTATTGATGACGGAGAAAACTGGATAAATTATAATTCTTTTACAGGCCTTACAGCTTCTAACAACAGCTTTAGCTTTGTGGTAACAAACCCTCTTAAGGCTCCTTTTGCAGTTAATGAAGAGTGGGGAAGAAATTCTCTGTGGAGTGGAAAAGATTATTTTACAGCAGTACAGGATGTTCAGGGGGAAGGTGAATACAGACCTGTAACAGCTCTTGTAAAAGTGCTTGCAGTTAAGGATAACGAAGTTTGTTCTTCTGATGTAATTAAAATCAATTTTGAAGAAAAAGAAGATAATATTCCACCTGTACAGTCTTCTTCAATAATCAGTCATGATTCAGTACTTTCTTATGACGGACATTCTTATAAATTCAACAGCCTCATAAAAGAAGAAGAAGGTCATCTTTCTCCGGAAATTTCTTATTACTACATGCCATACAATGAAGCCTGGGGAAATGATCTTTATGTTGCAGATTCTGAACAGATTTCTATGCTTCCTGGTGGAGTTGGAAACTATGATTCTATTACCTGGCTTGATGATAAAGATGGAGCTTTGTACAGTGTTTCTCCTGTAGTTTATGTAAATGGAATCAAAGACGGCAGCTATATGTTCTTTGCAAAAGTCAGCGATACATATGGAAACTATAATTATATAACTCTTGGTAAAGCACACATAGGAACCTTTAAGAATAAACTGAGTGTTGAATACGATGAAAATAAAAACTCTTTAGTTTCTAAATTGACGCTTGAATCAGATGAAGTTTTTGACAGGAATATGATTAATATTCAATTGCTCGAAAAGAGTGGCTGGATTAATTTCTATGGTAAACAAAATGAACTTCAAAACTGCAGACTGATTGATAGAAGAACAGCTCTTTATAATGAAACAGATGCCTCAATAACACGCATCGAAGGAAAATCAGAGAATTCTTATACTGTTCCTTTGGAAAAGGGACGTTTCTACCGCATTACAATGCAGGGCTTTAATGAAAATACTTATAATCCTGCTACAAATACCGGTGTAAATGCTGTATATGGACGTCCATACAGCAATAATGCCGAGCAGACTACTGTTGTAGAAAACCTCGAAAATGAAACTGAATACGATCTTTGTACAGATGAAACTGTTTCTAATACAGTATACTACTATGTTCCGGCAGAGAAAGAAGATTTTAAGAGCTTTAAGGCCTCCTTCTTTGCTTCAACTGCAGCACCTCGTTCCAACAAGCCGTTTATTGTAAACGTAATTTCAAGCGCTAACGATCTTGGCAGCAATATTGATGAATGGGAACGACGTGGAAAGCTCATAAAGACTTATTACTACGAAGGCTCTAATGATTCTTCTGCAGCATTTAATGACAGTACCGCAGCTAAGGCAATGCTTGAAGCAAATGAAAAGGGTTCTGTTTTATATGTTGCAATAGTTCATTTTGCTGATAATAGTTCTGCAATTTCAAGCGTTTATAGGATGCAATAATTCATTTTATCTGTTATAATATAGATACTATGTATGATTTATATGATTATTTTAAAATAATCGTCGGAACTCTTCTTCTAGGCTGGTTTTTATTTCACTTTTTGCTTTGGATTTTTGTGTTCATAATAAGTGAAACTATAAATATTCATAAAGAATATACTACAACAAATAAATTCTATAACTGGGTATTTGTTTTGTGGTATCGTTATATGATGATTGCTGCACGGCTTAGGATTCATGTAACTGGTGCAGAAAAGGTTCCTTTAGATCAGAAATTCCTTCTGGTTTCTAATCATCGTTCTAAGTTTGATAATTTTGTTCAGTGTGCTGTGCTTAAAAAAAATCAGCTGGCATATGTTTCTAAACCCGAGAACTTTAAAATTCCTATGGGCGGCCGATTCATGCGAAGAGGCTTATATCTTTCTATTGCCCGCGGAAATCCAAGGGAAGGACTTAAGACTATTCTTAAAGCCTCTGAATATATAAAAGGTGATCTTGTTTCTATAGGAATATTCCCGGAAGGTGCCCGAACTCGTGATGGTAACCTTATGGAATTTAAACCCGGTTCATTTAAGATTGCAGAAAAAGCTTCCTGTCCTACAGTTGTATGCTGTATGCAGGGCACCGAAAATATCAGTTCAAACTGGCCTTGGAAAAAGACCGATATTTATATGGATATTCTGGATGTTATTCAGCCTGATGTATGGAAAGAAAAGACAACTGTGGATGTTGCAGATTATGCTCATGACTTAATACAAAAGAAGATTGCTGAGTCACAGGAGATAAATAAATAAACTATGATTTATGTTTTTTTGAACAAACTGTCCAATAACGGAAAAGCAGCCGGAGCGGAGGGAGAGCTCAGACAATTATTCGAAGGACAGGAGCTCAAGTTTATTGATATTACAGCTATTACAAATGCGGCCGATTCATGCCGCATGCTGAGAGCAGAAGATAAAATTATAGTAGCCGGAGGAGACGGAACTCTAAGCCGCTTTGCAAATGATATTTATGATCTTCATCTTAACAATGATATTTTCTTTTATACCTGCGGTAGTGGCAACGACTTTTTAAATGATATTCGTGAACGCTGCGAAATTAAAAACAATCTCATTCCTATGAATGATTTTATTAAATCTTTGCCTACTGTTACTGTAAACGGAAAAACAAGCCGCTTTATAAACGGAATCGGTTATGGAATAGACGGCTACTGCTGCGAAGAAGGAGACCGTATCCGCGAAAATACAAATAAAAAGGTAGATTATACTGCAATTGCTATAAAAGGACTGCTTGGAAAGTTTAAACCGCGCAATGCAACTGTTACTGTTGACGGCGAGACAATTCACTACAGAAAAGTTTGGCTTGCTCCTACAATGATAGGACGCTTTTTTGGAGGTGGCATGATGATTGCTCCCGGCCAGGACAGACTTAATGAAGAGCATGTGGTTTCTTCCTGTGTTGTGCATGATTCGGGTAAGTTCAAAACTTTGATGGTTTTTCCAAAGATTTTTAAGGGAAAGCATATTACTCATACAGATATATATGAAGTAAAGCTGGGTCACGAAATCCGTGTAGAGTTTGACAAGCCTTGTGCACTCCAGATAGACGGCGAGACATATTTGAATGTAAAATATTATACGGTTAGTTATCACTAACATGGAAGAAAAAGAAAATCCTTATCACAAAGAGTATGGGTTATTCAGTAATCTTTGGTTTACTCTGCGTGCAATGAAAAAGTATGCACCTCTGATTATTCTTATGCTCCCGCTAGGCTTTGTGCTCATGCCGGTTCAGCGTTATTTGTGGTCCTTTCTTTCAAAATACATTATAGATTTGATTACTGTCGAAGGCAGTGTCCAATCCCTTGCAAAAATCATCATAATCTTTACAGTAATTCTTATTGCGTTTTATATACTGCAGACCTTTTATTATAACAAACTCTGGGTTTTAAAAATTCTCGTGCGCATGAAAATAGTCGTGCAAAAAAACTACAAGATGATGGTTATGCGCTTTGAAGACACCGAAGATCCCGAAGTGCTTGACTGCTACCAGAAAGCGGAACGTGCCTGTGATGGCGGCGGTAATGGTATAGAGGGCTTTGAGCAGCAGATAATTTCTTTTGTAGAAAATTTGAGTGTTGTTGCGGGCGGTTTTGCAATTATCGGAACAATGAATGTGTGGCTTGCAGTCATTATGATTGGTTTTTCGGTTATCAACTTTGTAATTTTTAATGCAACAAATAAATACGTAAAAAAGATTGTGTGGGATCAGCTGGCGCCGTGGTGGAGAAAGCACTGGTATATGAATCAGTCACTTGCAAACTTTTCTTATGCAAAAGATATAAGAATGTACGGTTTGTCCAGTTGGCTTAAAAAACGTTTTAAAGAAATTAATGATGTAAGACTTTCGTATCAAAAGTTAAGCAATAAAATCTGGTTTTGGGTTGCGTGCGCCTTGAGTCTTTTGTGGCTTTTTGCACAGGGCGGAGTTTATGCCTTTTTAATTTATAAGGTTTACTTGCACGAGCTTACAATAGGAAATTTTACGCTTTATTTAACTTCTGCAATGACCTTGTTCAGCTGTATGAACGAGCTTTTAAATAATGTTAATACAATGCTCCAGCGTAGCCGCGAGTGCGATGATCTTCGTTCCTTCCTGGACCTTGAAAAGGAATTCCGTGGCAAAAATGCCAGGCTTCCTGATGTTCCTGTATTTAACGCTTACGAATTTGAGTTTAAGAATGTTAGTTTTAAATATCCGCGCCAGGAAAAATATGCGCTTCGTGATGTGAATTTAAAGATAAAGGCGGGTGAGCGTCTGGCTGTGGTTGGACTAAATGGCGCTGGTAAAACAACCTTTATAAAGCTTTTGCTTAGGCTTTATGAACCAACAGAAGGAGCAATTTTTCTGAACGGACAGGATATTCGAAGCTGGGATTTGAATTCTTATTTTGCCATAATTGCGCCGGTTTTCCAGGATGTTAATCTTTTTGCAATGACCTACAAAGAAAACGTTTCTATGAAGGAGCTTGAAAAAACAGACGACGAGCTTGTAAAAAAATGTTCTGAAGATGCGGGGCTTGGAGAAAAAATCAGCGACCTTAAAGATGGCATTGATACCCAGCTGTTAAAAGTAATTTACGATGGCGGAACCGATATGTCGGGTGGCGAAAAACAGAAGCTGGCGTTGGCGCGTGCTCTTTATAAAAACGCTCCTGTTGTTGTGTTAGACGAGCCTACCGCAGCCCTGGATGCACTTGCCGAAAGCAAGCTTTATCAGGATTTTGACAAAATGATTGGCGGCAAAACTGCCATTTATATTTCACACAGATTAAGTTCCACTCAGTTTTGTAATAATGTTGCAATGTTCAAAGACGGCCAGCTCATAGAATACGGAACTCACGACAGCCTTATGAAAAAGAAGGGTGAGTACGCAAATATGTATAGGGTACAGGCACAATATTATGTAGAGGAGGAAGAGCTTTGAAAATGCGTGACGGAAAAAAAGAAAACCTTTCAAAGAAAGTTGTCCTCTATATGCTCAAAGTTGTTGCAAAAGAAAAGCCCGTATATTTTGTGCCCTTTGCAATGTATTTTATTACAAACCTCATGCGCAGGATAGAAACAATTATTCTTCCAAAGTTTTTGATAGACGCACTGGTTGGGCTTTTTAATGGCGAAAACCTTTCTTTTTATCTGCAGCGTGCAATCCTCTTTGCCGGAATAACTGTGGGTATGCAGCTTGCAGCTTCTGTGATTGAGCACTGGGCCGGAAGAATTCAGAATTACTACAACGAATGGTTTAATCTTTATTTTGAGCTCAAGGTAAACGAACACGCCATGAAGATTGACTTTGAGCACACCGAAAATCCCCAGGTGCTTGATCAGCTTCATAAGGCAAAGGAAGGAATGAGCTGGTACAGCGGAAACGTTTACGGAATCCTTTATCAGTTGTTTAATATTATCAACAATGTGGTTGTCATAATTGGTGTTATAACAATCATTGCAATTTCATGTCCGATTATCATTCCTATAGAAGTTGTTTCTATAGGGCTGTGTGCAATATTCAATCGCAAAATTAATCTGCTCGAAATCAAAAGCTTTCAGGGGCTTGCAAAGCAGAACAGAATTTTCGGCTATATTTTCTGGGAGCTCAGCGACTTTACCTACGGTAAGGATGTAAGGCTTTATAACAGTGCTGACCATTTTAATAAACGCGCTGAGGAACACTTAGATGAACAGGTGAAAATCTGGAAAAATCAGGCAGAAGGAACAAAGAAGCAGCAGTATATAATCAATATCATTACTGCGATTACAAGCGGACTTACGTATTTTTATATAGGGCTCAAGGCTGTAAAGAAAGTTGTATCTATTGGAGATTTTTCGATGCTTGTTTCTGCAACATCTAACCTTGGGCAAAGCTTTGATGCTGTTGTTAAATCATTCCAGGAAATTAGTAAGAGGTCAAGCTATGTCCAGCAGTATTTTGATTTTATGGAATATCCGGACGCGCTGCAAAAGGGAAGCCTTAATATTAAGAAGGACGGTGATCACCAGATTGAGTTTAAAAATGTTAGTTTTAAATACCCTCGCAGTAATGAATATGTGTTAGAGAACGTTAACATCACAATTCCTTCGGGTCAGCATCTTGCTGTTGTTGGTTTGAACGGGGCGGGTAAGACAACCTTTATCAAGCTGTTGTGCCGGCTTTACGACGTTACTTCGGGCGAGATTCTCGTTGACGGCATAAACATTAAGGACTACACCGAAGAAGAATACCGTAAGCTCATTGCTGTTGTATTCCAGGATTTTAAGCTTTTCTGTTTTACGGTAAAAGAAAATATTGCTTTTAGTCTGGATGCAGATCAGAGCGGAATTGATGAAGTGCTCAGACAGGCAGGACTTTATGACGAGGTTCAGACTATGCCTCACAAAGAACTTACATATATGTGGAAAGGCTTTGAAAAAGACGGTATAGAATTTTCCGGTGGGCAGAAACAGAAAACTGCGCTCGCAAGGGCCTTGTATAAAAACGCCCCTCTTGTTATTCTTGATGAACCGACAGCGGCTTTAGATCCTATTGCAGAAGCAGACATTTACAGCCGCTTTAATACAACACTTGCCGGCGGTAAAACGGCCATATATATTTCGCATAGACTTTCTTCCTGTAAATTCTGCGATAAGATTGCAGTTTTTTCGGATCACACAATTAAGGAGTATGGCTCACATACGCAGCTTATGAAAATCAAAGACGGAATATATCACAATATGTTCGAAACCCAGGCAAAACAGTACAGGAAGAAATAATGTTTGATTCAATAATATTAGATGTAGACGGCACAATCTGGGACACCACCGACATAGTGGCAGAGGCCTGGAACTGTGCAATAGATAAGCTTTTTCCGGCGGTACCACATGTTACCGGAAAGATCCTCAAAGGTCAGTTTGGAAAAACCATGGAGGTTATTGCAGATAATCTTTTTGTGGGACTGAGCAAGGCAGATAAAACCCGGCTCATGGAAGAATGCTGCAACCAGGAACAGCTTGCGCTCAAGGCAAATAACCGCAATATTACTTATGAAGGTGTTGTTGAAACAATCCGTGAACTGTTTGCCGCCGGAATGCCGCTTTTCATAGTAAGCAACTGCCAGAAGGGCTACATAGAAGTTGTAATTGCCAAAAACCAGATTACCCAATACATCACAGATTTTGAATGCTACGGTAATAACGGAAAGGGCAAGGCAGAAAATATAAAGCTTTTGTGCGAGCGTAATGGTCTGCATAACCCTGTCTACGTAGGCGACACCCAGGGCGATGCTGATGCGTGCCGCGAAGCAGGTGTACCTTTTATTTGGGCTGCGTATGGCTTTGGAACAGCAGCACAATATTTTGCCAGGATAGATTCTTTTAAGGAGCTAAAAAATGTTATACATCTTTGATATGGGCGGCGTAGTAACCACCAACTTTGGTGCAGATAATCCAATGTATAAATACCTTAGGCTTGAGCGTCCAAAGTTTTTTGAGATTTGCCAGAAAGAAAAAGCGGTAGACGGCTCGGACTATAATATAGATCTTCTTTTGGGGATTGGAAAAATCACGGTAGAGGAGTTCTGGTGCGAATTCAACAGAAGAATTAAGGTACTTGGATTTGATGTTCCCGAAGTAAAGACAGATTTGTATCGCCTGTTTTTTCACCCTGAATTAAAACTGGAAACCGTTGAGCTCATTAAAGAATTACGTGCGCAAAATCATCGCGTAGTCTGCGGAACAAACACAATCCAAAGCCACTGGGAAAATCACACAGAACGCGGCGACTACGCTTTGTTTGACCAGACTTATGCTTCAAACAAAATCGGAATTGCCAAACCAGATCCCGAGTTCTGGAAAACAATCATGATGGCAGAAGGCTATGAACCCGACCAGACTTATTTTACAGATGACCGCCTCGACAATATCCAGGCAGCCGCAGCACTTGGAATCCACGCCGTTCAGTTTACAACGGCAGAGGCAGTTAGAAAGGGGTGGGGTTTGTAAATAAACAGACCAGTTATTCAAAATATAGGTTTCTGATTATTTTAATTTTGTCACTTTTTTGATTTTTGTTTTGTTCAGTATAGATACTTTTTTGTATTCAACAAGATATCTGGTATCATAAGAAAAAGCATTATAATCTGTATCATAAAAAATTATTTCTCCATCTTTTCCAGAAATTGCAGTTATTTTATACCCTGGAGAATACTTTATAGTCTTTGTATGAGTTTCTGTTTTACTATAACTAAAATATGTATTTTCTCCACCTTGTGAAACTAAGATCTTGTCTGTAATTGTAATATTTGTAATTATTGTTTCTCTTTTTACAAAAACAAGATTGAATATCACAAGCAGAAGTAAAAGACCTGCAAAACAAATTAAAAATATCTTACCAAAAGACTTTTTTCTTTTTTTCGGAGAATTATTTATATTCCGTGCTTTAACTCTTTGTTTATGATTGTTCAAGGGGTTTCCTTTTAGTTTTTTGTTTTTTCATTTTGTAGTTAATTAATTGTAAATCAAAAATTTCATCATTTTCATTATAAATGCGAATTGTGTTATTATCAATTAATTCTGTTTTCTTAATAAAAATCCTTTGGAGGTCTTTTTCTAAAAAGGGATTATAGCGGATTGTATAAATAGATATGGTTTTCTTTATTTCTGAATCAGTTACAGATTTAATGATGAGCTGTCCCTTCCCTTTAAAGAATCCATCTGAGTAATTTGCTATATATTCGTATCCATTATGAATTATTGACGGAACTTCTGGAGGTGGAGTTCTTTTTGCATATAAACAGGAGATTGTGAATATAAATAAATTGATTAATATAATTTTCTTTTTCATTGCGTTACCTGTTTACACGATTAGCTTTGAAATTTCAGAATATAATTCATTAAATTTTGAACGATCATACAAATAATATATTAAGGAAAAAATTAAAATGATTATTAAATTTATTATTGCAGAAATAAAAACTGATTCAGAATGATCCATAAAATAAATAAAATAATCAATGAAAAATGCTATCAAAGTGTATCTGGCAAAACATTGAATTTTTAGAGTCCGGGTTTCGGGATCAATAATTATTGTTCCATGAATATTTTTATAATCTTTATGGATGATACTGACAGTAAACAATTTTTTTCTGAATGCAAAAGTGTTTTCATCCAATATTCTGCCTGTATATTTTGAAAAGCCTTTTACTGTATCCATATGATTTATAAAATAAAGTATTTCCGTTGATGTTTTATCTGTATTAGAAAATTCAATTTCCTTTGAGAGAATAGGAATGCCGTACGAAAAATACATTTTATTCCATGTTCCAGATAAAATGATTTCAATAATCGCTATAGTTATAAGGATGGTTCCATAGATAGAAAGTAAATTCATATTATTTTTTTAATTCACCGGCAACGAAATCGTATATCAATTTCATGTCGGAAAGTGCTTTTGAAACATGTGTTTCTTCTAGATTGAGTTCTTGCGGGTAGCGAGTCTTTACACCATAAGGTGTAAGTGCATCTGCTGCATTTAGAACATCTTCTGAAATTGTTAAAAAATTTGATAATTGTTCAGTAAGTAAACCTAAATCGTGTGTTTTCTGCAATTCACCATCAAAAGCAAGAATAAGGGCTTTTAGCATTTTTTCAGAAGCCTGCTGACAATGATAGCATATTATTTCCAGAGGTTTAGAATGTTGGATTTCATTCAGGTGATTTGCAGAAAGCACGTCCATGTCTGCAAATCTTACCCATTCTTTTACATCATTTTCATTTTTCATAAAGAATGATACCTTCACGGGCTATTATGTTTTCAAGAGTCTTCCTGCTTTTTCGCTCTTCAAAGCCAGAAACTGAACCTACGACAATATCAACTGAACGACGTTTTAATCCGCGTAAGGAACGATATGCATTCTGAGAAACGGCAAGCTTGTCTGTAACTGTATCAGGCATGATAAGATAAAAATCATAATCGCTATCATCTTTTTCATCTCCACGGGCAAATGATCCGAAAAGATATATTTTCTGAGGCTTTACGCTCTGACCAAGTCGTTCTACAATAGAACGGATTTCAGCAGTTACCATTTCTAGTCCTTATTGAATTTATTATATCATAATTTTAAGATTTTGTATTGAAAAATATTGAAATTATCATTTCAATTTAATGTTTACATTTATAAATAATTCCTCATCATATCGGGCAATATAATTCAAAATTTTAATTTCTTTTCTTCCTCAAGAAGGTTCTGGATGTTTGTTTTTTCTATTTGAGATAAATCATTTTCAGAAAAGTCCGGGTTTATAGTATATGGAGGATTCCAAGATTTTCCGACCCAGGAAAAGTATTCGTCAAGATCAGCCGATTTGAACTTATAGCCATGCAGAGCGTAAATTGCATTTCTGACAAGTCTTAACTGATCTTTTCGATACCATTTAAATTCTTTTGTATCTACTACTTTCTTATTAAATTGAAAATATGCAGGGAAAACCCGTGGACCATCGTCACTTAAGACATCGGAGAGTTCAATTTCAAAATATTCAGTGTAGCTTTGAGGCTCAATATTGTATAAGAGCAATTCAAAAGAATTATCAGAAGTTTTTACTAATTGTTGTTTAAGATATTTTGATTTTGCCATTATGACATTTTGAATGATTTGATATTTCATATTATTTTCAATTCTTAATAAAATGCTTCCAATTGGTTTATTCCAACTTGAACCGGTTCCATATAAATAGTTGGCTATGTAATAAGAAGGGGCGGAGGAACCATATTCGGATTTGTAATATATTCTAGTAGTTGTAAAATCATTTGCTGCAAAGTGAATCGTTCGTGTATTTACATATTCTAAAGAAGTTGTTTTTGCCCAATTTTTTTCTATTGGTTCAGAAGCAAAATCTGTTTCTTTGTCGTTTGTCCAGCACTTAAAATCCCAGATTTTTCCATGTCCTTCAATGCCGGCCTGGAAAAAAGGAAATCCAACTTTTAAATCTGTTGCTTTGGAAGGATTGTAAAAAGTAAAGTCTACAGTTACTTCATAATAATCATCTTGTAAATGTATATTGATTTTTTCACTGGACATTTCTATTAATGTATCATTTTCATTTGTAGGGATAAGATTTCCGCCGGACATAAAAAAATAGGCATCATTTGAAAAGAGAAATGAAGTTGAAAAAAAGACGACGATTAGTAAAATGACAGTTTTTTTAATTTTCATAGGTTTATTATAACATGGAATTTTATAAAATATAAAAGTTTTTTTAATTTTTTCTGGATTGCTTCGTCGCTACGCTCCTGTCGCATAGCTTACCGAGTTTGCTTTGCAAACTCGCGCAATGACGGTGGATGGGGCGGTATTCACAATAAGTAAGAATGACAAAAATATTTGTTTCTGCTAAAATACCTTCATGAGTGCAAATAATTATCCCAGAATATTTTTGAATAAAAATGAAGAAAAAGAAATCCTGCAAGGAATGCCATGGGTTTTTGATAATGAGATTTCTTATATAAAGCATAGGGCCAGCGAAAAGGATGCCTGGAAAAACGAAACTATTGCAGAGTGTACGCTTGTTGACGGAACTGTTGTCGAAGTTTATTCTAAAGCCGGTGGATTTTTGGGGACTGGTATTCTTAATAAAAAGTCTAAGATAGCTGTGAGAATAATCGGGCACGAAAATGCTGATGTGATTCTTGCTGATACTGCTGCTTATTTTGAAAAAAGAGTTTTGGATGCTTATAACCTGCGCCAGATGTATTACAGCAAGACCGATTCTTACCGTTTGATTTTTGGTGAGGCTGATTTGATTCCCGGCCTTATCTGCGAGCGCTTTTGTGATGAAAATGGACGCGTAATTCTTTTAATACAATTTTTATCTATGAGTTGCAATGTATTTAGAAAAGAGATTCTTACTGCTTTGTGCAAAATCTGTAAACCCGATGCAATTTATGAACGTTCTGATGCAGCTGTGCGTGATAAGGAAGGACTGCCTGAGGTTGACGGATGGCTGGATATTACAAAAGATGATTTTCCGGTTCTCGCGGTTCCTGAGCTTGTCGAAGGGCAGGGTAAAATCACCATTATTGAAAACGGTATAAAGCTTGGGGTTGATATTGTAAATGGACAGAAGACAGGATATTTCTTAGACCAGAAGTTTAACCGTCAGGTTGCAGCACGTTTCTGTAAAGACAAGAGAGTACTGGACACCTTTACTCACACCGGCGCCTTTGGACTTAACGCTTATAAAGCCGGAGCCAGCGAAGTTATTTCTGTAGATATTTCTCCTGAAGCGGTTGAAATGGTAAATCACAACATCACACTCAATAAAGCAAATGACAAAATGAAAGCTGTCTGCGCAGATGTATTTGACCTTTTAAAGCAATACGAAGCTGCCGGTGAAAAGTTTGACGTAATTATTCTTGATCCTCCTGCTTTTACTAAATCTGCAAAGATGATTGAAAAAGCCTACGGCGGTTACAAAGAAATAAATCTTCGTGCTATGCGGCTTCTCAAACCAAACGGAATACTTGTTACATGTTCGTGCTCATACTTTATGGAAACAAATATGTTCTGCGATATGATTATGCATGCGGCTATGGACAGTCACCGTCGCGTACAGATTTTGGAAAAGCATGGTGCTGGACCTGATCATCCGGTGCTCTTAGGTTATCCAAAATCAGAATACTTAAAATGTGTGGTATGCCGTGTCATCTAGAAAGACTTGTGAATATAACAGTGTAATTGTTCTCGGTCCTACTGCGGTTGGAAAAACCAGTATTGGTGTGGCGCTTGCTCATAAGTTCAACGGAGAAATTATTTCTGCAGACTCGCGCCAGACTTACCGCAACTTAGACATTGGCTCTGGCAAGGATCTTGATGAATATACTATAGACGGCACACCGATTCCATATCACTTAATAGATATAATAGACTTACCTGATGAATATACAGTTTACAACTACCAGCAGGATTTTTACCGCGCCTTCAAAGATATTCAGAGCAGGGGTAAGCTCCCGGTAGTTGTTGGCGGAACCGGTATGTATATAGATGCAATTGTCCGCGACTACAAGCTTGTGAATCTTCCAGAAAATCCCCAGCTGCACGCCCAGTTTGAGTCCACTCCACTTGAAGAACTTGCCGCCCGTCTGCTTGAGCTCCAGCCGGATCTTCACACAAAAAATGACCTTCTGGAAAAAGAGCGCGTAATAAAAGCGCTTGAAATAATTGAAGCAAAAAAGGCAGGCTACGATACAACTTCTATTGACCGCCCGGAAATTAAACCTTTCATAATCGGAACAACGCTTGACCGCCCTAAAATCTGGGAAAACATAAGTATCCGTCTTCGTGAGCGCCTGGATAACGGAATGCTCGAAGAAGTTCAGTCTATTCATGACAGTGGAATAAGCTGGGAACGCCTTGAAAAGCTTGGGCTTGAGTACCGCTATTGTTCTTTATTTTTGAAGGGTGAGTTAAAAACAAAAGAACAGCTTTTTGATGAGCTGTTCATTGCCATCCGCCAGTTTGCCAAGAGGCAGGAAACCTGGTTTAGGATGATGGAAAAAAAAGGTGTGGAAATCCATTGGCTTTCTCACAATCAGGATAAAAAAGCCAGAATACAAGAAGCTGTTATGCTCCTACAGCAACTTTCTCTTTGATTTCTGTAAGATAGCCTGTGCGGATGCAGCTGTCAAAGAGCTCCTTACTGATATAATCTGTTTTTATATCTTCATAACCGTCCATATCACGGAAGATTTTTACAACAAAACCGTCTTCCATTTCGCGAACGATTGTCATATAGTCCGAAGTTTTTCCTATGCTTTTAAGAGTGTAACTTTTCATTTTTATCCCCCTGAAAAATGATGTTTCAATTACTTTATTTTCGGTTATAATAAAAATAATGTTAGAAAAAAATGAAAATATTTTTTATTTTGATGCGCATTTTCATTTAGGGGATAGCCTGGAACAATTGCGGCCCTTCGACAAGCTCAGGGACCACATACCAGTCAATTGGGCTGGGTGCTCGTGCTTTCATTCACCGGAAGAATGGAATAAATGTACGGCCCCTGAACCTGTGTTCCTTGAGCCTGTCGAAGGGCCCAATAAGAAAATATATCTTTCCTACGGACTGCACCCTCAATCAGCAGGATGGATAGACGTAAAGCAATGCGCGGATTTTCTGGAAAAACTTTTACAGCAGAATAAACTCAACGCAATAGGCGAGGCCGGTTTTGATTACTTTACGCCAGAGTTCCGCGAGCACACTGCACTCCAGGAAGAAATGTTTAATATACAGCTGCAGCTTGCTTTACAATACAACAAACCAATGGTCATTCACGCACGTAAAGCAAACAACAAGCTTTTTGAATACAGCCGTCAGTTCAAAAAGCTTCCTGCAGTTCTTTTTCATAGCTTTATGGGGCCCGCACGCGAAGCAAAATCCCTGCTTGATCACGGCATAAACGCATACTTTAGCTTTGGAAAACAACTTATGAACAACAATAAAAAAGTAATAGAGTGTACAAAAAATCTTCCGCTCAAAACTCTTTTAGCCGAAACAGATGCGCCTTTTCAATATCTTAAAAGAGAGCAGTATACTCCGTTATCTGATATAAAAAAAGTTTACGAAGCTTTTTTTGATTTAAGGCAGGAAAATCGCGACGAAGTATGCTCAACTTTTAAACAAAATTTTATTGATTTATTTCTCCAAAAGTCCACAAATATGTAACAAAAAAATCGAAAATTTGTTATAGTAATATCATGGAAAAGAAAAATAATATTTCAAAGAGATTTTCAATTTACATTTATATTGAGCTTGCTTCGGCAATCCTTTTTTCGTTATTTTCATTAAGCTTTCATGCTGATATTTCTCTTGTCGCATTTCCTGTGGCATTAATATATACGGCAATAACTGTTTATTTTTGTTTTTTTAAGGTTGACCATAAAAAAGATGCAACTCATATTCCTGTAATTCTAAGACTTACACAGTATCTTCCTTTTGTTCTTCTTTTCTGTTTTATAATCAGAAGAGCCGGTGAATATGGAACTGCCTATTGGTATGATGTTGTAACTGTTCTTATCTGGTGTGTTGTTTTTATTTTTTCTCTGATTCTTTCTCATTGTATGAATGAAAAGAGAATTAAAGCTGTTACAGAAGGCTGGAATGTTCCATATACAAAGAAAAAGAAGCGCCACGGAATTGCATGGGTTCTATTCGAAATCCTGGACTGGATTGATGCAATTGTTCAGGCTGTTTGTATGGTATTGCTCATTCAGATTTTTATTCTTCAGCTTTATGTAATTCCATCTGAATCGATGGTGCCAACTTTTCTTGTTAAAGACAGGGTAGTAGTAACAAAACTTAACTGCGGCCCAAAATTTCCGCTTACCGAAATTGGTTTTACAGATTTTAAACCCTACAAGCGTGGCCAGATTGTTGTTGTAAGAAATCCTCATTACAAAATGGATCGTAAATCAGAAATCAGGACTGTTACTTCACAACTGGTGCACATGCTTACTTTTACAGCAGTAAATATTAACACCGACGAAAATGGAAATCCAAAATATGATCCACTTGTAAAAAGAATCTGCGGTGTTCCGGGGGAACAGCTTGTAATGCAGGATGGAACCCTTTATCACAGAACTAAGGATAGTGATGATTTTACTCCTGTTACTGAAGATGAAAAATTTGCGTGCTGGGATCTTTCCAGTGTAAATAAAAATCTTCTTTCAAAAATCCAGACTTTCCCGTTAGCTTCTACTTACAACGGAAATTTTAATACTGTTGTTTCTTCTGCATCACAAAACTATCAGAAAATGCTTGATTTTGAGGAAAAACGCCGTGATTACGATCTTGATTCCGCTTCTTTCCGTGCAAGAGAGATTGTTCGTAATATGAGGGGACTTTGTTTTACAGAAAATCTTGTAGAAGGCTTTACAGAGCACTCAATGAATGAAATTGATCTTTTCCTATCGTTTGCAGATGATACACGAGTTATTATGAATTCAAAAGAAGGCCTGGAATGGTTTGAAAACTTCCTCACTTCCTGGATTGATTCAAAAGATAAACCGCGCGATGTTTATTCAGAAAGCAATTATCGTTTGAATGTAATGACCAAAATGCTTTATGGTGAACTTGTTGTTCGTGCTGCACAGATTATGAGAACACAAACTTCTCTTGCTGCTTTTGAAAGCGATTATGTAATTGCAGATCTGATGGAGCAGGCTCAGGTTCTTGACTGGTATATTCGTGCATTGCTGGATTCAAGGAATATGCCGGTATTCCCCGCAAATACTGAAGATGGAACTCCTCAATATATTCCAGAAAATTGTTACTTTATGATGGGAGATAACCGGTTTAATTCTCTTGATTTCCGTCATTCAGCAGAGGAGTCTGAAGCTCCATTAACTTTGGATGACACGCTTCCTGTTACATATATGTCCATGATGGAACCACATTATGTAGACAGAAAGCTCATTATCGGAAAACCAACTTATCGCTTCTGGCCTGGAAGCAGACGTGGAGCTGTACAACCAAGGTAGCCCCCGAAACAAGTTCGGGATGACTTATCTGCCACAACACTGCTTGTATTTCTTTCCGCTGCCACATGGACAAGGATCGTTGCGTCCAACCTTTGGCATAGTGCGTCTTACTGTTGCATTTGCGCTCTGAGTTCTTGACTGCATAGCACCACTTGCTGCCTGTCTGCGTGCTGTGTCTCCACTAAAGGTTGACTGAGCACTTCTTTCGGCATTATTTGCAGCAATTGCAGCACCAAACTGCTGTGCATCGTTATGCTGAGCATTCATCTGTGCGTTTTGTGCAGCCATCATCTGGCGACGGTGTTCTGCTGCTTCCGGACTAAGTTGAATCTTTACCTTAAATACACGCGACATTACAGTTGTACGGATTGTGCTCATCATTTCATCAAAAATATTAAAGCCGTCAATCTTATATTCTGTAAGAGGATTCTTTGAACCGTAAGAACGAAGACTAACTGCTTCTCTAAGTCCTTCAAGAGCTTCCAGCTGATCCAGCCACTTGCGGTCAATAATCTGCACATACTGATAACGAATAAACATGTTAAAGTTTTCTTTACCTGCAAGTGCTTCTTTTTCTGTAATATCATTCTGAAGCTCTGCAATTACTGCATCACGTGTCATGCGTTCTGCAGGAAGCTGAAGTCCGAAGTTTGTTCGAATAGCCTCATTAAGTTCAAGGAATGCAGAATTATCGTGCTTGTTTCTTTTTGAGTCAGCTTCATACTGCTCAAATAAGTCGTTAACGAGATCTATTGCGTTATTCATTACGCGGGCACTAAGATTATCATCTGCAAGAAGAGCGTCTCTCTGTTCGTAAATTACAGAACGCTGCTCATTCAAAACATCATCATAATCAAGCAGGTGTTTACGAATTTCAAAGTTGCGGTCTTCAACTTTTTTCTGTGCGTTTTCAATTCCCTTATTGAGCCATGGATGGTCAATTGGTTCTCCAGGCTGCATACCGATTCTGCTCATCATAACCTTCATGCGTTCTCCACCAAAGAGTCGCATAAGGTCATCATCCATAGAAATAAAGAACTTTGAACGGCCAGGGTCACCCTGTCGTCCAGAACGTCCACGCAGCTGGTTATCAATACGGCGTGATTCATGACGCTCAGAACCAATTACATAAAGACCACCAAGGGCACGAACTTCTTCGTAATCTTTTTCCCAGTTTTCTTTTTCTATTGCAAGTGCTGCCTGATACTGTTCCGCAGTAGCATTTGTTCCGGCACGCTTTCTTGCACGGAATTCAGGGTTACCACCAAGCTTAATATCGGTACCACGACCAGCCATGTTTGTTGCAATTGTTACGGCGCCTTTTGCACCGGCTTCGGCAATAATCAAAGCTTCACGGGCATGGTTTTTGGCATTTAATACTTCGTGACGGATTCCTTTGCGTGTAAGAAGCGCATCAAGAATTTCAGATTTTTCTACAGAAACTGTACCAACCAGAACCGGCTGGCCTTTATCATGAGCTTCTTTAATTTCACGGGCAATTGCTTCCCATTTATCCTGTTCGTTCAGGTAAACTTCGTCATTTTCATCTTTACGGGCAACCGGAACATTTGTAGGAATTGCAACTACATCAAGACCGTAAATCTTATTAAATTCAACTGCTTCTGTTGCGGCAGTACCGGTCATACCAGAAAGTTTATCGTACATACGGAAGAAGTTCTGGAAGGTGATTGTAGCCATTGTTCGGTTACGCTGGGCAATGCGGATATGTTCCTTTGCTTCAATAGCCTGATGAAGTCCGTCTGAATAACGGCGGCCTTCAAGAACACGTCCTGTAAATTCATCAATAATCTGAACCTGACCATCGCGAACCATGTAATCTACATCGTTGTGGAATAAAAGGTGTGCACGCAAAGCCTGTGTAAAGTAGTGTGTATATTCAAAGTTTTCTTCGTCTTCAAGAGCACCCTTAATAAGATTGTGCTTATGAAGAATTTCATTTATATGGAGCATACCTTTTGCAGTAAAAGATACTCGTTTAGATTTTTCATCAATTGTATAGTCACCCTCAATAGCTGCTCTTTCTTCCGGAGTCATAAAGCTTTCATCAGGATATTCACCGGTTTTTGGATCCTTTGCAACTTCTTTGAGTTCGCCTACATATTTATCTACTTCGTGATATTTGTAAGTATCATCCTCACCGGCACCAGAAATGATGAGTGGGGTTCGGGCTTCATCAATCAAAATAGAGTCAATTTCGTCGACAATACAGTAATTAAAGCCTCTTTGAACCTTTTCTTTAAGGTCAATTTTCATGTTATCGCGCAGATAATCAAAACCAAATTCATTGTTTGTACCGTAAGTAACATCGCAGGCATAAGCAAGTCGGCGTGCATCATTATCCATATCAGAAAGAATTGAGCCAACAGTCATACCAAGGTATTCAAAAATAGGACGCATTGTGTTTGCGTCGCGTTCTGCAAGGTAGTCGTTTACAGTTACTACATGAACACCTTTTCCTGTAAGTGCATTAAGATAAGATGGCGCAACTGCAACAAGAGTTTTACCTTCACCAGTTTTCATTTCGGTAATTTTTCCATGATGAAGATTAATGGCACCCATAATCTGAACATCAAAGTGTCGTTCTCCACGGATACGGCGCGAAGCTTCTCGTACAAGAGCAAAAGCTTCCGGTAATATATCATCAAGAGTTTTACCTTCGGCAAGTTCCTTTTTGAATCTTTCTGTCTGTTTAGGATATTCTTCCGCAGGAAGTGATTTAGCCCATTCTTCTTTAGCATTTACTGCAGCCAAAATAGGTTTGAGAGCCTTAACATCACGGTCATTCTGGGAACCGAAAATGGCAGTTAAAATCTTATCGATAATCATTATTTAATCCTTATGATATCATTTTTTTATCTATATATATAATATAATGAATTTTGTATAAATTTACTACTAAAATATAAATTTTATAAAAAAGATAAGAATATGAATCAACAGGTGGGGCGGGACGCAGGAGGAAATTAAGGGGGGCCCCCGAGCTCGTGGCATGGGGGGATTCCTTAATTTCCTCCGTCGCTGGGACCCGCCTGATAGCTTCATTCTTTTCTTTTATAGAATAATTAATATCTCCTGCGTCCCGCCCCAACCAATCTATCTTAATATTTTCGTAATCAGATATTCATGATATAATTATATATATGAAAAAATTAATTTCTGTTTTGGCTTCAATAATAATTATCATAAGTTTTTCTAACTGTACAAAAAATAATACAATTCAATCTATTAGTGAAACTGAGCTTTTTAGCCTTGATTATGGGAATTTTGAAGAGCAGATAAGTGTTGCAGATCTTAATCAGATTGGGGATATAAGACTTGGAATTGCCATGAAAGACGGCTTTTTCTATATTGTTGACGGATATTCTAAAAAAATTATGGAGCTTAACTCTTACGGAGATATTCTTTCGCTGTTTTATAATGAAGATTCGGGTACAAGCAGTATAATTCAAAGCTATGACGACCTTTCGGAAAGTATTTTTCATGAAATTTCTTATCCTTTTGATTACCCGGGCCAGATTGCATTAGATTCAAATAAATGTATTTACGCAGTTTGTACAATTCCACGTAACAGACAGGAGCAGGGAGAAGGCGGCATTCTTTACACACAGGCGGTTTTGCGTATTAGCCGCGACGGTTCAAGTGTAGATTATATTGGTCAGCAGGGACCTGGTGGAACTCCATTTCCTCATATTAAAAAGATTTATACTACTCAAAAAGATGAACTGGTGGTTGTAAGCAATTCTTCTGACGGTTTTATTGTTTACTGGTTTGGCGTAGACGGATTTTTAAAATATATGATTCCAATAAGCACAAAAAATACACCGCTTATAGAAAATCTGGATACAGAAAACGAAGTTTATATTACTCTGGAAAACGTAATTCCGGATTTAAACGAATATAAGCTTTATCTTAAGGTTGATTATTACACATCTTTTGTTGATGAGGAATCAAAAGTTCAGTCTGGAATCAATTTTACCCAGACCCTTTTGTGTCCGCTCAGCTGCGAAACAGGTATTTACGGAGAACCGGTTGCAATTCCTCCTTATGAGGAGTCAATTGTAGTAGATTACAGCAAGCTTACCTATAAAATCCCTTATGATTTCCTTGGAGTTACAAATAACGGCTGGAAATTCTTTATAATTAAGACCGAAACCGGCTTTAATGTAGAAATGATTCAAAACGAATCTCAGAAAATCCTTCACAGACACTTTGACGTAAATCATAGCGATAATCTTTTTTATGATATGACATTATCTGCAGATGGAATAATAACCGTCCTTTACATAGACAAAGGAAAAGCCCGTACAGTATGGTACAGGACCGATACTCTTATAGATGCAATTTTAAAGAATTAGTTTACGGGGCACTAAATGTTTGAAGAAGTGGATGAAGGGCATGCAGAAAACGAAGAACCTGTAGTATTTCGTTATAATCGTGACGAAAGACTTAAAAATGCCCCTCAGATTGTCCGTGATTATTATGACGGTAAGATGAATCCTGTAAGAGGCATAAAAGTTCTCTGGGTAAACAAGGGTAACCGTTTTATACTTCTTTCAATGGTTGTTTTTATTGCCTTTGTATGGATTTTTACCACAATTAATAACACAAGAAGCTTTAATACTATAAATAGCCTCACTTTTGATCAGACTTCTTTTGCTTTTCAGGAAGAAATATATGTTAATATCAAGATAGAAGATAAAAAAGCTGATGAAAAAAGTCCTCCTGTAAAGATAGAAGCCGAAGTTCACTTTATAAATAACGATAATCAGGTTATAGAAAAAAAGGAATTATCATTAATTTATCGTAATGGAACAGAGTCATTAACGACAAAAGCTACAGACTATGATATAATCAGAGTAGATACTATAGTTCGTGCTATGGATAAAGAAAAAGAGC
Source organism: Treponema sp. (assembly GCA_024681195.1). Lineage (GTDB taxonomy): Bacteria > Spirochaetota > Spirochaetia > Treponematales > Treponemataceae > Treponema_D. Next base: position 3,666 of record JAILBH010000225.1, on the reverse strand, counting down.
TTACTAGTGCGGTAAAGCGCTGATTTATATAAAAGAGAGGTGGTGTATGCTGCAATTTTATTTTTTATCAGTATTTTTTAATCTATTTACAGGCTTTCTCCTTGTAAATGACAATAAACAGATTATTAATCTGGATCTGCTTAAAGAAAGAGCCTTCCGTATTGTTTTAGGTGCAGTTTGTGCAATTACAGGAATCATAAAGCTTTTTGTAGTTGTAAGAACAAGCGCAATAATCGTAGGAGATTTAATTCCTGCTCTATCCGGTTTTATTGGAGGTCTTTGCCTCATTATTCCGGATACACAGATAAAGTTGCCCGAATGGTTCAATAAGGTGTTCCTTACAAATAAACTGATTGTTGGTTTTGTATGTCTTGGAGCTGCATTCCTTCATTTTGTATTCCCTGGAGCTCTTTTCTTATGAGTAATTCTATTGCCTGTATTGATTACAGGAATGGTAAGGTACTTATTGCAAAAAGAAAAGCCGGTGGAGACATGGGTGAACGCTGGGAATTTCCCGGTGGGAAGATGGAAGAAGGCGAAGATTATACAGCTGCAATAGTCCGGGAGATGAAGGAAGAGTTTGGTTGCAGTGTAAAGGTTTTTGAAGAGCTTGGAAAGGCTGTTTTTACTCATCATAATGAACCTTGCTCCGTTACGGCTTTTAGAGTGGAACTTGCTTCTGATGGAATAACCATTCCTTATACGCTTACAGAACATACAAAGATTGAGTGGATTACTATAGATGAGATAGAAAATCGCAGCTTTGTAGATTCTGACTTAAGACTTTTACCACAGATTAAAATAAATCTGAATCTTGGAGAATAATTGTGAAGCATACACTGATTAAAAAAGTATTAATAATGATGACAGCCCTTGTTGTTCTTGGACTTTTTGCTTCCTGTTCAAAAAAGCAGGAGGAAACAATTCTTTTTGATGAATCTCATCCACTTTCGCTTGCTCCAGATGTTGAATGGGCTCTTATTACAGATCCTTATGCGGCATTCCGCGCACAAACTGATTACAATGCAGATATTACGGGGCATATAAGAAGAGGCGAAATCCTTCAAGTTTATGCAAAATCAATAGATAAGCAGAAGGTAACCTGGTATAAGTTTGAACAGGGCTGGCTTCCTCAAAATTGTCTTGCAATCTATACAAACCGCTATAAGGCACAGACTGCGGCCACAAATCTTAAGGATTAATGGAGTTATAACGGTATGAGTCTCATAATTGCAGAAATAGGAACTTCGCACGAAGGTGACATAAAAAAGGCTTTTGAGCTTATTGATGCGGCTGCACAGGCAGGGGCCGATGCAATAAAGTTCCAGTGGGTTTATGCAGACGAAATACTTCATCCAAATACAGGTTTTGTAAAGCTTCCTACGGGTAATATTCCTTTATATGAACGTTTCCGCCAGCTGGAATGTGACCCGTCTTTTTACCGTGAATTAAACGATTATGTACATTCCAAGGGCTGCAAATTCTGTTGTTCTCCTTTTGGATTACGCAGTCTTGCGCAATTGCTTGAGCTTAAACCGGATATAGTAAAGATTGCAAGTCCTGAATTAAATCATTTTCCTATGCTAAAAGCTCTGGCACAGTATAGAAAAACTGCCGGTGCTGCTAATGTCCCGGTTGTGCTTTCGAGCGGAGTTAGCAAAATGGAAGACATTCAAAAGGCCGTTGATATAGTTGGCAGGGAAAATGTGTCGCTTTTGCATTGTATTACAAGTTATCCGGCTCCCGAAACTGAATATAACCTTAAAATAATTACAACATTAAAAAAGCTTTTTGGTATAGAATGCGGTGTAAGTGACCATAGCCTGGATCCTATTCTGGTACCTTCTTTGAGTATTGCATGTGGTGGTACTATTATAGAAAAGCATATCACTCTTAGCCGTAAAACAGCAGGTCTTGATGATCCTGTAGCTCTTGAACCGGAACAGTTTGCCATGATGGTGCATGTAGTTCATCAAACAGAAGCAGTAATGAGACATTATGGGAACGAAACTGGTCTTGAACGAACTATTGGGCAGTTGTCTGAGCAATTTGGACATGATAAGGTTGTGGCTGTTTTGGGAGACGGAGTGAAAAAACTTGCTCCTGCCGAAGAAGCTAATTACGGCCGTACAAACCGAAGCCTTCACTTTATGCGTGCCATGAAAAAAGGTGAAGTTATTGGAGAGGGGGATGTAGCCGTTTTGCGAACAGAAAAAATCCTTACTCCCGGTATTTCGCCTGAATATCTTGATGATGTTATTGGAAAAACTCTCGCCTGCGATGTAGAAGACGGAGCTGGAGTACAATTCTTGTCATTACGACCCCGAACAAAGTGAGGGGGAAGCAATCTACAACGCTCTTAAAAAATATCAGCTATACGCTTCATACCATCCAGCGTTAAATTCTTATCTACATAATCAAATGCATCTGTGATTGGCTGGAGCATGCTGTTGAGTCCGCCTGTAGCAATTACTTTTATGTCTTCCAGGTGACAGCAGGTTTCTTTTACAAGGTCTTTTTTCATCTGGCTGATAAGACCTTCTACAAGTCCCTTATATCCAAGAACAATACCGCTTTGTACTGCAACAACAGTATTTTTACCAAGACTCGTTGGCGGAATATCAAGTGGAATAGCAGGAATCTGGGCTGTATTTGCAAAAAGTGAATTAAAGGCGGTACGGATTCCAGGTGCAATTGCAACACCGGCTATATTTGCTTTTGCATCAACTGCAGTAAAAGAAAGTGCTGTACCAAAGTCTGCGATTATGCATGGGCATTTGTAGCGGCACCAGGCTTCGAGGGCATCGCAGTAAAGGTCAGTTCCAATTTCGTGAACAGCAGTTTCCGGCAGCTTAAGAGGAAACTTTCCGTAGATTTCGGGGCCGATTATAAGGGGCTTTTTACCGGAAATATGCTGACTTACAATAACAAAAGGTCCAATAAGGGCTGGAACAACAGAACTTAAAACAACCTTTTTTACATTTGAATAATCAATCTGGGCATCGCGGAAGAGCGGGCGGAGTAGAGAAAAGTATTCGTCGCCGGTACGCTTGAGGTCTGTAGAAATGCGCCACTCCTGTACCAGCTGGTCGCCGTCAAAAAGAGCAGTTTTTATGTTTGTATTGCCTATGTCAAAAATAAGTGTCATGTGTACTCCTGATGCCCCTTCGACAGGCTCAGGGACCACATTGTATTCGGGGTCCCTGAGCTTGTCGAAGGGTCCTTTACTTGATCAATAGTTCCCCATCTTTAAACTGTGCAAACTTTGTATACCCCTGTTTTTCCAACATATCAAACATCGGGCCCATTTTTTTTGCCTTGTGCAAAATTGCAACGCTGTAGTCTGCACGAAGTTTAGCTGCGGCTTCAAGAACAGCCGGGAATTCTGTCTGTTCATCATAAAGCAGGGCGCACTTTTCTTTAGCTCCAGGAATCTTGTAGTTTTGTTCCAGAAGAATTGCGCAGATTCTTTCAAAACCAATGCTAAAACCAACGGCCGGAACAGGCTGACCAATAAATTTCCCGATAAGATTATCATAGCGGCCACCACCACCAACTGCACCACCAAAGGCAGGACTTGCAATTTCAAAAACAATTCCTGTGTAGTAGCCCTGTCCGCGGACAAGACTTGGGGTATAGTCTATCTGGTATTTGCTGCCGGCAATT
>JAILBH010000197.1 GCA_024681195.1 Treponema sp. | reverse complement strand
TCAAATAAGATTCCGGCTTTCCCATAATGCTTATAGCTTTTCCAAACTCCGCTTTTAAAACATCTCTTTTTTCTGCAGGCAACTGCATAGTCACCTTGGCTTCGATCATTGGCATGGTTGATTCTCCTAATTTTTTGTTTTTCCTGGTTTTATTATAGCACCTCGTCGACCAAAATGAAACTTCAAAAGCAAACTTCCAAAAACACACCACAAGACAAAAGTCAAAGAAATAATCAATTCAAACATAGTTTTTCTCCCATAATTTTCGTTATCTGGGATTAATGATACAACATCAAAGTGTCAGGGAGTGGCATTGTAAAAATTTGTGTGAAAAAAAATGAGGGGAAAGCATTCCCCTCGCTGCAACCCGCTTCGCGGTTTTCCGCTACCCCTTCGAGCGGGCAATGCCTTCTGTTCCAAGGCCCGCAACGCCCAAGTTTTTTCACGGACAGGTTAGTTTTTTTGTAATTTGTCTAAGAAATTTTGCAAAATTATATCGGTAATCTCTGGATTCACTTGATGTATCTTTCTAGCAATTTTTTCAGCGTAACTAACTGTAATCAAATCCGATTCAACAAGTTTTAAAAGCATTTGTAATCCCCAGACTACAGTTCCTCCAGATGCTTCACAATGCTTTCGCAAGGCAACATCATTTGTAAGACATTCCCATTTATTGTGTTTTACATAATATAAACAGGTTCTGTCTTGAAAAGAAAGAGAAGGAACTTCTTCTAATTCCAAAGGAGTTTCAACAATCGTAATGCCAAGGTCTTTTGCTTCTTCATCAGAAATAACACCAACTTCCTGTAGAATAATATCTGGGACGCAAACTTGCTCATAGTATTCTGATATTTTCTTTATGATAGAGATATCAGATTTTGAGTAATCTATGAGTATGTTTGCATCACAAATTGCAACTACAGCCATTCTGCAACTCTCTCCCTCATTTGCATTGTGGAAAGATTCAAGATTTCAGCTGCACGACTTATTGTAATTTTTTGCTGCTCATAGGCCTGACGAACCAGTCGTTCAAATCTTTCTTCTGTAAAACTGAATGGAGAAAGTTCTGCAGGCTCATCCAAAGCAGGAACTATTTCAGATATAGATTTAGGCTCATAATTATTTTTCAAATCATGGTTGTATTTTATGCGATAAAGTCTTGCAAATTCTTTATATAAATGACCAGGTTCAAAGCGATCTCCTATAAGAGAATTCAGGCGATACAAAACTGTTTTATAACTTACACCAAAATACTGCTTTATTTGTAAAACAGCATCTACCCAGGAGATTCCGCTATGAGCTTCCCATTGCTTTATAAAAGCTTTTTCCGGCATCAAAAATTCTGCAGCAAATGTGTCTGCTTCTTTTTCTTCTGCATCATTTTCTTCTGCAAACTTACCATCAAAAGAAGTTTTATGAAGTATAAGATGTCCTAACTCATGGGCTATAGTGAATATCTTACGTTCAACACTTATGCTTTCACTGTTATTAACTATTATTGCAGGACCACCATCTTCTTCATTTACCGAAAGACCAAAGGTTTTCTGGAAGTTAAAGTCATGCAGGTAAAGCTTTATCCCGGCATTTTCTATAAGAGAAACTATATCATATACAGGCGCATCTTCTTTGATATTAAAGATTTTTCTGACTTCTTTGGCTGCTTTATTCGGATCTTTAGCAACAACTTTATTGAGTCTGTAATTTGATTTATTTGCTGTTAATTCTTCAAGAGAAACATAATTTTTAAGCCAGATAGCAGAATCTATTTCCAGCTGATCTCTTTCTGCAATTTCTCTTGCAGTAAGCTTTGTATTAGTTCTGAATCTTAATGTTTTTAACTTTGGAGTTTCAGCCAGTAATTCCGGAAAAGAAACACCCAGCGCTGTTGAGATTTTTATTAATGTCGAAGAATTTGGAGACGCCTTTTCATTAAGAATATTAGAAAGAGTCGCTGTTCCCAATCCGCTTTTTTCTGCCAGTTTAGGAATAGAAAGCTGTTGAAGTTTCATATACCTTCTGACATTTCTACCCAAATCAGTTAAAGCCATAATAACCTCCACATTATATACTAAGTATAATATAATATGTGATTATTGTCAAAAAGAAGAATCAAATAGTTTTATATATTTTTTTAGAAGAAAGATTAAGTAAGTTATTTTATTTTGTTAAAAGTTCCCGCCATTCCAGCCCCAATTGGACGTGCCCCAGTAGGAAACATAAACCGCGTTTCCTGGAATTCCAAGTTCATTCTGTAGAATATCGCACAGTCTGGCCGTCATTTTATCACTGGCTCCACCGTCTACACCGCCAAGAACTTTAACTTCTACGTAAGCGCCTTTATCAAGCTTGTTTCCGCCAAAGTATAAATCCTGATTGTCAACAAGATTAATCATAAGATAAGACTCCGACTTTCCCATAATGCTTATGGCTTTTCCGAACTCGGCTTTTAAAATGTCTCTTTTTTCTGAAGGTAACTGCATGGTTACCTTGGCTTCTATCATTGGCATGTGGGGGCCTCCTTAAGGTTTGATTATTTGATTTATTGTAGCATACACAGGAAGGAGATGTAAGGAGGGGAAAGCCTTCCCCTCGCTACAACCGCCTGTGGCGTTTTCCACAACCCCTTCGAGCGGGGACACCCCGCAACGCCCTGGAAGATTTGTAATAGTACACAGAATCTGGCTAACAATGTATGTGTGAGTTTAATCCATTCTTTTCAAGAATTAATTAAAGTATGTTATCACGAAGCATATAAGCAATAATAGAATTCTGATTTATAAGAAAATTTAATATATATATAACTTTTTCTTTTACCATTTTTGTTTTACAAATATCTC
>JAILBH010000175.1 GCA_024681195.1 Treponema sp. | reverse complement strand
ATATTCTGGAATTACACAAAGCGCACCAAGATAATATACGCCGTCATCCTTCTTCAAAACAGATATAGCCCCAACAGGATTTTCACCGACATACGCTATATATTTTAAGGTCTCATTAATTGATTTTTCCATGTCGCTGACTGATTTGCCGTACCCAGGACATTCCCCATATTTTACAAAATCCTCGTAGAAGGCTTTGTTGTAAATATCAACGAGAACCTGGGCATCTTCGATTGTGGCAGCTTTAATCTGGATATTCAAACTACAACTCCGTGTACTTTTTGTTATTGCCTCGTGCTTTGTCCACCGGGTATTTTTTCTCGTTTATGTCCATCTTCATGTTTATGATTTCGTCTTCGTCCAGGCCAAGCACGTCTAAAAGATCGCGGCAATAAACAAGGACATCGGCCAACTCTTCTTTTACATGCTGAAGGTCGGAATCTGTGTCGCTCCACTGAAAGCATTCAAGAAGTTCGTTGGCTTCAATGGAAATTGATTTTGCAAGATTTGCAGGGCTATGGTACTGGGCCCAATCGCGGTCTTTAACAAATTGTCTGATTCTGTTTATGGTTTGATCGGTCATACGGTGTTCCTTCTTCCTATTTTTCTATTTTATACCAGGTCAAAAAAATTTTGTGCTTTACGAAAAAGCGTTCGGGATAGTTTTCTTCAAGCATTTTTTTGTGTTCGAAATCAAATTGTTTTATCTGTTCTTCGTCCATTGCAGCCATTACTCCACGACTCGAAAGCATTCTGCCGTGCCAGGTTTCTCTTGTAAAAGGTAGATCAACAATCATACTGTCCATCTGCGGATTTTCAAAATAATGAGTTGTCAAATCTTTTATTCCGGGATTTCCGCCACTCCAGTTGCCGTTTATCTTTTTTACAAGTCCGTTTGAATCGTGAGTAATCTGCTCTTCTTTCATATAGCTCATGTAGATTTTTAAGAAGGTACCGCCATTGTGCAAAAACTTTTTGATTTTTGGAACTATGATTGACGGTTCAAAATACCAGAAGCATTGTGCGGCTGTAATAACATCAAAGCAGCCTTCTTCAAAATCAAGGTCTTCTGACGGGCACACAAGATATTCAATGTTCATGCCGGCCGAAAGTTCTTTTGCATATTTAATCTGATTTTCTGCAATGTCCGTTCCAAGCCATTGCCCGCCATATTTGTACATACCACGCGGAATTACACCCGTGCCTGTTCCCAGATCAAGAATCTTCTGACCCTGAATACCAAATCCAAGGTCTGCAAGCTTCTGAAACATACTCTCAGGATAAATATCGCGGTACTGCGCATAGATTTCTGAAGTGCGCCCAAAATCAAAAGCCTGTCCTTTGTCGATTTCTGCTTTTTTAATTTCCATTTTTTGTTTTCCTCTCAACCTTTTCTCACAATAAAAAGTCCATAGTTTTCTTTACCGCCATTGCTGGATGTAATCTGTGTGAAGCCTGCTTTTTCCAGTGCGTCTATTTCATTTTCAAGCGTGAGGGGAATATCTATGTGCTTGGTGTCATCGGTATTGTTTTCCAATTCCACCAGTTGTTCGGCTTCTTCTTCCGGCGTCAGCGCAATCAAATCGCAATTGATAAACTGACCGCCTGGCTTGAGACAGTCCCTGATTTTTTCAAGCAGTCTGATTTTTTCATCCTTCTTAAAATGGTGAAAAGCAGAAGTTGTAATCACCGCATCAAAATCCGCTCCAAACGGAACTTCAAAAAAGTCGCCGCAGATTGTCGTAACCTGTCCTGCAAAATCACGCGTCTTCAACTTTTCGAGCATATTTTCTGTGATGTCAATTACAGTGACCTCTGCGTCAGGAAACAGCTCAAACAGGTGAATCAATTCAAGCCCTGTTCCGCCACCCAAATCCAGAATCTTTTTTGCATTCTTGTCCAGACTTTCTGCCAGCAAAACTTTTGTTTTCATATATTCACTGTGCACATCATCGTAGGTGTCAATTTTACCATTAAAGAATGCGCGTACTTTTTGATTTCGTTCTTCTAATGTCATTTCTGATTTCCTCCCATTCCCCAGTTTTCCAGAGGGGGTTCGTTCATCACTATAAAAACATCGGTCGCGGGGATTCCAAGTTTTTCACACAAGAGCCCTGTGATTTTTTCAATTGCGCATTTTTTCTGCTCTTTGGTTCTTCCCGGAAAAATTGTGAGTTCAATAATCATAAAGTTTTCGGTTTTACCTTCCGGCGCTTCCCAGCAGGACTTATCATATTCTTCAATTCTCTGAAATCTGTCCCAGTCAGCAATTCCAAAAGCGTCAATCAACCCCTGATGAATACAATCAAAAACTGTCTTTTTAAATTCGGGAGTTTTCCCGGCAAGCATATTAACTTTTACTAATGGCATTTTTTCTTCCTCGTTAATTATTTTAATTCCAAAGTCCAGATTAACTGAACTTCATTTTCCAGGCCCGGCTCAGATGCGTAGGCATTCGTGTCAATTTTAGAAATAACGGCTCCCTGCTTTCTGTAAAATCTGCAGGCGGTCACATTGTTATTCTGGCTTTCGATTATCATTTTTTTATAGCCTTTTCCGCACGCCACGACCCTTGCTTCATCAAAAAGCTTCTGTCCTATTCCCTGATGTTTATACTTATCATCAACGCGGATATCCCACAGAACACAAGACTCCTTCATTCCACCCAGCATGTATAGATTTGGAGTAGGTCCCGCAAGTGTCAAAGCACCAACAGGTTTATCATCATCAAAGGCCATAAAAAAATGCCAGGTAGAAATATCAAATTCTTTTTCATATTCAGTCGCGCGCTCGTATTTAGCAAGGTCTTTTAAATAAGGTGTAACAGGAACTTCCTCAAACTCAATTCCGCCAAGCCCGCCGTCAATCCGTCGCAACTGCAATTCTGAGCGCACATCAACATTCATGGGAATTTTGTCGTACAATTCAAAATATGATTTGTCCACCTTTTTTATTGTTATCATAAAAACCTCTTTTTTTACGCCCTTCGAAGGGCTCAGGGACCACGTTTATTTAACATGCTTAAGCATTTCCTGACCAATCAGTTCTGTATCTGGCATTGATAAAAGCTCCTGTGCTGTTACCCAGCGGTAATCACAGGTTTCGCCTTGCTGAAATTTGATGGAATCTTTGGCGCAGTCGGTCACGCACAAAAAACGGCAATGGATACAAGTTCTTCCCAAAGTCCAATCCAGTTGCTCAAGTGTCTCTGCTACAATTCCAGTTTCTTCCCGAAGTTCACGCAGCGCCCCTTCAACAGCACTTTCACCCTGCAGTGCCGAACCGCCCGCAGTCGCTTCCCACATATTCGGGAAAAGCGGTTTTGTCGGGTCACGCTTCATCAAAAGATAAGTTCCGTCCACATGCTTTACAAGAACCTCGCAAACTAAATGATAAACCCCTGCCGGAATCTTATCCTGCTCTTCGCGAACCAGCGTCATTCCTTCGATTTTTTCAAAATTTGAATTATATGCGTCCCAGATCTCCATACAAAAATCTCCCTTAATT
>JAILBH010000140.1 GCA_024681195.1 Treponema sp. | reverse complement strand
CGGCAGGCGGTTGTTTTATTATTTACCATACCAATTGCAAATTCGTCTGCAAGAATACCGCTGATTGTTGTAGCCGGTGTGTCGCCTGGAATTGCAATCATATCCAATCCTACAGAACAAACTGTTGTCATGGCTTCGAGCTTTTCGAGGCAGATTGAATTCTGTTTTACAGCGTTTATCATTCCTTCGTCTTCGGAAACAGGAATAAATGCACCGCTCAAACCACCAACGTTTGTACTTGCCATAACGCCGCCTTTTTTTACCATATCAGTGAGCATTGCAAGAGCAGCAGTTGTACCAGGAGCACCACAGCCTTCAATACCAATTTCTTCAAGAATGCGGGCAACTGAGTCACCAACAGCCGGGGTAGGAGCTAAAGAAAGGTCAAGAATACCAAAGTTTGTATTAAGTCGTTTAGCTGCCTCGCTTCCAACAAGCTGGCCCATACGGGTAATCTTAAATGCCATCTTTTTAATACCGTCTGCAAGCACGTTGATTGGCTGGCCTTTGTATTCGCGGGCTGCGGCTAAGATAACGCCTGGACCAGAAACACCAACGTTTATTACGCTGTCTCCTTCTCCAGGTCCGTGGAAGGCACCTGCCATAAATGGGTTATCTTCCGGGGCGTTGCAGAATACAACAAGCTTTGCACAGCCGTTTACTTCGCAGGTTTTAGAAACTTCGGCAGTTTTGACGATTGTTTCTCCCATGAGCTTTACGGCATCCATATTGATTCCGTTTTTTGTAGTTCCAACGTTTACAGAAGAACAAACGCAGTTGGTAACGCTCAAAGCTTCCGGAATAGAGTCAATCAAAATGCGGTCTGCAGGTGTAATGCCTTTTTGAACCAGAGCGCTAAAGCCTCCCAAAAAGTTTACGCCAAGGTCGCTTGCGGCACGATCCAGAGTTTTACAGTAGTCAACATAGCTTGTGGCATTGCTGGCTCCGGCAACGAGTGCAATTGGAGTTACCGAAATACGCTTGTTGATGATTGGAACACCAAATTCCTTTTCTATATCCTGACCAACCTTTACAAGGTTTCCGGCCTTTTTCATGATCTTGTCGTAAATCTTATCGCAGGCGCGTTTAGGGTCTGAATCTGCACAATCCAAAAGCGAAATACCCATAGTAATACAGCGGATATCGAGCTTCTGGCGCATAAACATATTTACAGTTTCTTGAATTTCTACTGGTGAAAAAAGCATGTTATAACTTCCTTATTTGAAATGTTGCTTCATTGTAATGTAAATTCTTATAAGTGGGAATATGATTTCTAGAATAAGGTGCCAGGTTTTAGGTTCCAGGTTTTAGGAGATGAAGGGGAAAAGCCTTCCCCTCGGCCGCACTTCGTTGCGTCCTACCCCTTCCAGCGGGGCACATCCCCGCAACGCCCCTAACACCTGTAACCTAAACAGAATACACACAGCCGCAGTATTCCTGGCGGTATAGGTTGTATTCGGCACTGAGCTCAAGGCTGCGTTTAAAGCCGTTTTTCTTTTTAAAATCTGATGGGAGCCAGCGCGGTCCTTCGACAAGCTCAGGAACCCCATCTTGTAATATCTGCGGTCCCTGTCCTTCGACCTGCGGTCCCTGAGCTTGTCGAAGGGCCATGCCAATTTCGTTAATCATTTCTGCATCTTTAAACGGACTTATAGAAAGTGTGGTGCAAAAGTAATCAAAGTTGTGGGCAACTGCATATTCATAAGTCTTTCGCAGACGTAGCGCATAGCAGCGGCGGCAGCGTTCCCCGCGTTCCTTTTCTTTTGCAAGCTCGGGCTGTTCGCGAACACCAGTTGCTTCGTAAAAGTCTTCTGGATTATAAGGAAGTTCAACCACCTTTACATTCTGAGCCGGTCCAAAACGTTTATAAAAGTTCAAAAGCTCGTTGTAGCGGCGTTCATATTCTTTTGGCGGATAGATGTTCGGGTTGTAGTAAAGAACTGTAATATCAAAATGACCGGCTAAGTATTCCAGAACATAAGATGAACAAGGCCCGCAGCAGGCGTGAAGTAAAAGACTTGGTTTTGAATCCAGCGAGGCCAGAACGGTGTCCAGCTGTTTTTGATAATCCTGCTTCATTTTATTCTTCCGGCTTTAATTCCTTCTGGCGTTCCGGTGAAACTCCCTTAAAAAGCGCGTCATCTACACAGGCAATAAAAACAATGCTTGCAAGCTCGTCGCCTTTAAGAGCCGGTACAACAGAATCATTTTGTGCAATTATTTCATTAAGAAGAGGTTCAATTTTTTTACCGCCAAGACCTTCGTTTTCGGTAATTTTGATGTCTGTTATTTTGTGATTCTGCACCGTTACATCAAGCTGAACATGAATAAAGCTGGTATAAGCTTTTCCATGAAAGGTACCGTCCATAACTTCTGTCGCCTGAACATTATAAAACGGAAGCTTTGCGGCTTCTTTATAATAGTTTCTTGTACGGCGCTGCATATACATTGCAAAAGTAAGGATTATGCAGATAACAACGAGGATAGCAGTCAGGATTTTAGAATTGAACCAGTTTTTTTTCATTCAGCAAGCGGAGTATAAACTGTATCGTTACTGTAAAGTGTAATTGCTTTGGTAACAGTTTTATCTTCTTTTACAGTTGCTTCAAATTCACCCTTAGCGTAATAGTACTGGTTTTTAGAAAGAGCTTCATTTATCTGTTTAGCCGAAACCTTAAGCTCTTTTTCGTTAGCCATAAGGTCGTAGCCTTTTACAAGCTTGTCTGCATTTTTAAGAAGGTCAAATTTAATTGTAACAACCGGAGTTCCATCTGCCTTGCCATCCAGAGGTCTGCGTCCTGAATAAATGCTAAGATTCATTGTTGCAGCCTTAATAGCTTTTGCATCTGTGTCTGGCAAAAGCTTGTTGTCCGGCATTTCGAATTTAACAAGACGTTCGCTGCCCGAAGCAATTAAAATCAATCTGGAAGTAAATCCGTCTCTGTCAATGGCAACCTTTTCGCCCTTTGTAGAAGCACAGCCTGTAAACAAAGTAATCAATAAAAGAGAAACTGCGCAAACAATAATTCCGGAAGCTTTTTTCATATTAACCTCATCATAAAATAATAGCTTTTCTTTTATTTTACCACCTGCTTATGGATATTTCAATAACTGAATTATGAGGTTTAGTTAGAGATTTTATAGTGGGCGTCGTGCCATGCGTTGCGAAAGCAACCTAGTCTTATACAGGGTTAAAAAACTTTCCAATAACCAGTTTTGTTAGAAGCAATTCGTTGAATTTTTCCCATTTTCTTTAGTTCTTTGAAGATTCTGGTAATAGTTGATCTTGAAATTCCAGTGATTTTTGACAGCTCTTCCTTTGTTTGTTTTGGATTTTCTTTTAATGCAGCATAAACTAAATCGATTTTTTTGTGTTTTCCATTTGTTACAGCTGTTAAAGGTTGAGAAGATAATAGGATTTTTTTTGCCTCTGCAATTCTTTCATTAAGTTTTTTTACAAGAGCTCTTTTTTTCTCTTCTGTAAAACGTTTGAGAGGTTTTAAAAGATTAGAATACCAATTGCCTATATCATTCAAAGTATCCAAATTAATTATTGTACTTAACTTATTAATTGGAATGTTTTGTATCTGTTTACTTTGTGTTCCAAAAAAAGGTTTTGCTTCTATCTGTCCTGAGCCCATCATTTCCATCTCAAAATCAAGAAGATTTAAAAACATCGATTTACCACTGTCATATACAGGAGAGACACCAATCCATTGTAATGTAACTGAATTTCTTATAAAACTGATATTGTAAGAATGTCGATCTGTATTAGCAATAATAAAATCCAGCAATAATATTTTGAGAATGTCTATTTCTGCATCAGGAATATTCATTTCATTGCAGCGATTTATAAGTTGCGAATAATCATAGAACCTTCCATCAATCAGATGGAGATCCTGGTAAATCGAATCCATAGGAACAAGCTCTTTTGTATCATCTACTATGTCTGGACAATAGCAATAATAATTTCCATTACGAATCGAAAGGTAATAAGGTACATAAGAAATGTTAAGACGCCTGCATATTTCACTTGCCAGAAGTTCGTTTATTGGCTCTTGTTGTTCTGTTCCAGATCCTGCTTTTTCCAGATAATTTATTCCATCTTGTTTAAACCACCTTTTTGGAAGCTCTCCATTGGTTGTATTATCTGGAGAATAAGAACTGGAGTTTTTATTTAAATTAACTGAATTATTTAACAATCGTAATCCAATAGAGGGGTCATAATCATTGGTAAAAAAATTGATATCTTCCCAAAAAAGTTTGTTTTCCTGGTCAAAAGGACAAATCCAGTACTGATCAGAAAGACTTAAAAACCAGCTTTTTTCTGCTAATTTATAGTTTGAATCAATTTCCATTTCTTTAAGAGTGTCTTTGAGATTTTTTCGAGTTGATGGAATAAGGCGATTATCAAGAAACTGTTCCATTTTCTCATTGAGAGCATAAAGGTTTTCGGATGAAGGTATCCCATTTACAAATAGATGAACCGGAAGATGATCTTTATTATATACTTGAAGAACGGTAAAGTTGCCATTGATTTCTTTATATTTGAGAATTCGAATGTTCTTTTTATAAAGTATATATTCCATGCATTATCCTTAAATTTTTATCGGCTCATTTTTATTAAATAATATGATATATAGGCTCAAAAATCAAGTTTATCGGCTCATTTTATTAGATTTTAATAAAATATCGGCTCATTTATAAAATGGGGCGTTGCGAAAGCAATCTAGTCTTATACAGGGTCTATTTTTTTTGCTCATTCTGAATCAACTCCGGGTGGTATTCAAAGTGCATGTTGTCGTAGATGACCCATTTGCCGCCCCAGATAAAGCCTTCTTCTTCGAAAATTTTGATTACGCTGGCGGGAGGCATCCAGCGGTTGCTTAAGGGAACAAGCATCCAGGTGTCGGGGTATTTATCGGCAGCCCAGCTCCAGAAAATCTGTTTGCCGCCCTGGGATTTTGGAAGGATGTCTACTGCAATTCCTATGCTGTGAAAGGATTTTCGGTTGGTTCCGGCTATGATTCGCCAGCTGTAGGCGTCGGCAGAACGGATGTTTTCTACAAAAGCTTTTACTTCTGTGTCATATTTGGCAAGTTCATTGATTTTTTCTTCAACTTTTTTAAGCGGAGCCTTTATGCGCTCGTGAACATTTGTAGTTTTTCCAAGAAAAGTTGTTTTTGTAATGTGGGTTTCGAGCGAAAGACGGGTCTGTGAGTCATAAATTGCTTCAAAAAAGAACATTGGAGTTCCCGCGCCATTTTTTCGGCTTTCTTCTGAACCAAAATTCTTTATCTGAGCTTTTTCTTCTTCGGTAAAATCTGCCGGATCTGCCAGTTCTTCGGGGTAACTGTACAAAAGCGGCCAGTAATTATCCTTATTCTTAAGCTCTTCTGCCGGCAAAAAGCAGGAATTTGCCCAATAAAACTCCGTAGTTTTCCCAGGGCTGCTCTTATCCCCCGGAACCGAAGGCACCGTAACACTTATAACCCAGTCCTGTTCCTTTACATCATAACGCCTGGCAAACGTAACATCCGGATAAGCCCTCTCAAAATACTTCAACTTCCCAATCCCCACAAATGTCTCTGCCCAAACCACATGAGAAATCACCATAAACACGAGAAGACCAATATTTTTAAGAAAGTTGCGTGGGTTTTTCATATATTTAATATATATTAACACGAAAACAGAAAAGAAAGAATACAATCTAAACCAGAACAAGTCAAAAAAAGTGCGCCGGGAGGTTCTGCCTTCACTTGTCAGTTGGTATTTTTTATAATATATTTATATATATAAAAGGAGAATTTTAATGAATTCAATTTACACTGCTCCTCGTTTTGACGACGACGAAGAGGAGAAGAAGCAGAAAAAAGAAGAGCCGTTTGCAGACAGATTTCTTAAAACACGGCAGATAATTCTTACTGGAGAGATAAATAAAGACCTTGCAGATGGAATTGCACGTCAGCTGCTCATTCTTGATTCAGAGAGCAATGATCCAATCTATATGTATATAGATTCACCTGGCGGCGACGTAGACGCAGGTTTTGCAATTTATGATGTAATCCGTTTTGTTAAATCACCGGTTTATCTTATTGGTATGGGACTCATTGCTTCGGCAGCAACACTTGTATTGCTTTCTGTTCCAAAAGAAAAACGCCTTGGACTTCCAAACAGCCGCTATCTTATTCATCAGCCGCTTGGTGGAATGCGCGGAGTTGCAACAGATATCGAAATTTATGCAAAAGATATGGAAAAAATCCGTGCCAAGCTCAATAAAATTATTGCAGACGGAACTGGAACTCCGCTCGAGCAGGTTACAAAAGACACAGACCGCGATTACTGGCTCGATGCAGAAGAATCGGTTAAATATGGATTAATCAGCAAGATTATAACAAAGCGCGAAGAATTAAAGTAATGACCTTTAACCTAACCGACAGTCTTGTAAATCAGCTTCTGTCCGCTCTTGAAAATCAGGAAAAAGAGTTTCTGGTTAATGCACAGAGCGGGGAGCTTGTAGAAAAGACCGAGGGTGTTACAGGTGATGATGAAAAGTTATATGAATTACCGGAATGGGATTCTGCAGATGGTTTTAAGCTTAGGGAGGATTTTGTAAGCAATCTGAATTCTCCAGTGGCTCACGAAAATCTTCAGGAAGTGCTTCATTCTGGAAGGGGGGTATTTAAGAATTTTAGAAATGTGATACGCGATTATCCGGAAGTTGAAAAAAAGTGGCATATTTACAGAAATAAAAAAATGCTTGAGTATATCAACCGCTGGTATAATAATCTGCGTGAGGTTTGGGGCCTTGAAAAGCTTGATTATGTGTCTGAATCTGATGACAGTTTGATTCATGATGATTTTTCTTTTACGGCATATAATTCAGAGAATGATAAAAAGGAGCTCCTCCTCGAAGTTAATGCGACCTTTAAGGAACGGAATCAGAATCTGCCGGATGAACTTATGCAGGCAATTTATGATATGTGGTTAAGGCAGTTTAGTGCTGCAGATGCCACAGGACAGACAGGATTTGTTTGCCGCAGTTTTTCTAATGATTTTGCAGGTTGTCTTACCGTTTCACAAGTATCGGACAGGCAGGAAAAGGTTATGATTTTGACGAGCCTTTTTGTTCCTGCGTCTTTCAGAGGTTTAGGAATTGGTGCAGAATTAATTTCGATGTGCCTTTCAGAATTAAAAAAACTCGGAAAGACCTGGCTTATAATGCCAAAAAGCTTTATACCCGAATTTCTTGAGCCGCTGTTATTACGTACAGGCTTTAAACAGATTGATTCGGGCTATGCAGTAGAACTGCAGTAAGTAAAAAAAACTATTTAAGGAGATTTATTATTTATGGGTTACAACAACTATAACCGTGGTTTTGAAATTGATGAAGAGAAGGCAGCTGAGTTCTTGCAGAATGCAGTTGATAAAATCATGACAGAAGAGGATATTGATACACTTGTTGAATTAAGCAAACTTTTTAAGAAATATGTTCCTCTTACCCGTCGTAAGTATGTAATGGCTCTTATGCTCAAGGATTCACTTAAGCATTTTCATTCATTTGGAAGAAACGGACGTAACAACAGAAACAATATGGGACGTAATTCCCGCGATTACAAAAACGACTATAAAAGCGAATATAAATCAGAATATAAACAGACAGCAGAAGTTTCTGCAACCGAAGAAGAACGTCCACGCCATCCACGCGTAGAAATAGATCCAGATAAGGCAACTTCTATCTTTGTAAGCATTGGTAAAAACCGTCGTGTTTTCCCACGCGACCTTGTTGGACTTATTGTTGCTGTAGGTGGAATTGACCGCGAAAGAATTGGAGACATTAAGGTTTTAGCAAATTATTCTTTTGTTCAGCTTTATACAGAAGATTGCCAGACTGTAATAGACAAGCTTAACGGTTATGATTATCGTGGCCGCAAGCTTGCTGTAAGCTTCTCACGCCAGAAGTCAGATGCAGATCCTGCAGAAACAGAAGAAGCTTCAGAAGCTGCAGATACAGGCGACGTTTATGAAAGCCAGGATTCGGCTGCCGAAGAAACTGCAGCTCAGATGTCTGCAGAAGACGCTGCCGCTTATGCTGCTGCCGAAAAAGCTGCTGCAGATAAAGAACCGTTTGGTAATGTCTAACAATGAGCAATAAGCTGCATATTATAAGGACAGGATTTTTTGGGGTAAATACACTTATTGTTCCGTTGCAGGGCAATAAGTGCTTTGTAGTAGATCCGGCCGGCTGCGCTGCAAGCGGAGACCAGAATGCTGTAACTGACTACTTAAAAGCAAAAAAGCTTGATTGTGCGGCTATTGTTCTCACTCATTCACACTTTGATCATATAACCGGAATTGCAGCTGTAAAGGCTGCTTTTCCCGGTGCAAAAATTGCAATCCACGAAAAAGAAATTGGGGAACTCGCTGCGCCTCCGGGACCGATGGGGGAGGGGGTGATACGGTTTTTTGGCGATATGCGGCTCATGGACGAGGTAGCAAAGCAGCCTCCGGCCGATGTTGCGTTGCATGATGGCGGTACACTTGAAGAAGCAGCCGGTAAGGATTGCGGGGCCCAGGACTGGCGCGTCATTTTAACACCTGGTCATACTCCGGGTTCCATCTGTCTTTATAATTCCAAAGAAAAAATCCTTATTTCGGGCGATACTCTTTTTGCCTGGGGCGGCTACGGTCGTACAGATATGCCTGGCGGAGATGAACTCCAGATTATGAAAAGCCTTGAGCTGCTCAAAAGAATTATTCCGGAAGGTACACACGTTTACCCGGGTCACGACCAGGATTTTGTTTACTAACAGATTGGATTAAAAATCGAATAAGAAGAAGCTTCTCCCATATTGTCGTTTATGCGCAAAAAGGCGGCGTCTATAAAGGTTTTTTCTACAGTAAGAATTGCAAAGGAGCTTGGAGACCCGCCTCTTGGACGGCTTATGCTTCCGGGATTAATAAAAACAAAATTGCCCCTTTGTTCATAAACCGGAACATGTGTGTGGCCGTGCAATGCATATTTAGCCTTGTTTAGGGTTGCTTCAAGTCCAAGCTTGTTATAACCAAAATCTACACCTTGAAGGTGGCCGTGGGTCAAATAAATATTCTGTCCGTTTACATCTACAACAAGACTGTCCGGCATGTGAATATTGCCCCTGTCTCCAATGTAAAAGCTTACAGGAAAGTAACTTGGGTCTCCGTTCCCGCGTACAAAAGCAAGGACTGGAGGAATTAAAGCACGAATCTTTTTATCTTCATTTGCAAGCTCTAAAAGCTCGGCCAGATCCCGGTTGCAGTCACCAAGTAAAAATAAGGCGTCACATTCCGGACCAAACTGTTTTACAATGCGCATAAGTCCACGCCAGTCTCCGTGAGTATCAGAAACTGTAAGAATCCGGGCTTTTTCTTTTGCAGCAAGAGCTTTTACAGCCTGTGCGGAACCAATAATGCTGTTTGAGTTTTGAACAAGTTCTATCATTTATGCCCTTAGTTGAGTACAAAATGATTTATAGACTGAATTCCCGATTCAGGATCTACGTAGTGATGAATCTTTTTGTTTTTGAGCATCTGCTGAACGTGTTTTGGAAGGGTTTTATCCTTAACAAAAGGACCTTCAATCTGGAGCATATAATCAATGCAGTCGGTAAGAATTTCCGGGGCCTCCAGAATAATTTCGGAAACCGTTTCTTCTGGTGCCATGTCTCCGGTAAGGTCGGTCTGCTGCTCCTTGTCTAAAACAAAATCACAGGTAGATTCAAGTCCAAGTACATCATCCTGCGGGAACAGAGCATAAATAGGATAGGGCACATTCATTTCCCAATAATCCTGGAGCTTTGCAAAGGCTGAATGAGTATTTTCGGGAGCTCCAAGAATAAGGATTCCTGCAAGATCGCGGTCGGTCCCGGTCAAAAGCGACGCAAGCTCTGTAGCATAAGCCTTTCCGCCGTGCTTAAAATTATCAGGATAAGTCATAGTATAAATAAGGCCGCCTTCGCTTTCGAGACCATAGCGATCCTGGAGCAGGCTTGTAAATTTTTCTACAGCTTCGGGTGTATTAAAATCATAGCCAAAAATTACGCAGACTCTTTTATTTGTTACATGCCAGAGCTGGTTTTCTGTTTTGAGAGCCTCTGTTTCGCTGGAAGGCTGAACGTTTATCTGAATTAAATCTTCCTGCGGAATCTGATTTTTATTTTTTTTGCATGAAAAGGCTGTAAGTGTTAAAAGAATTAAAAAACTAAAAAAGATTTTATTTTTACATGATTTAATATTCATTGTACCCCTCTGCTGTTATTTTATCACATCTCTTTTTTATTGAAAAGATTGAAGATTTTCATTATTATCAATATATGAGTGTCATAGCCCCGATTATTCAACTTTTGGGCAGTTTGGGTTTCCTCCTTTACGGAATGAAGCTCATGTCTGACGGAGTTCAGAAAAGTGCAGGCGAAAAGCTTCAGCGTGCTCTTAGTGTTATAACAGGTAACCGTTTTGTTGCTCTGCTTACCGGTCTTATTGTAACCATGATTATTCAGTCATCGGGTGCAACTACGGTAATGGTCGTTACCTTTGTAAATGCCGGGCTCATGTCCCTTACACAGTCTGTTGGCGTTATTTTTGGTGCCAACATAGGTACAACAATCACAGCCTGGATTGTTTCTATCTTTGGATTCAATTTTAAGATTTCTGCTTTTGCAATCCCTCTTTTTGGACTTGGCTACTTCCTTTACAGATTAATTAAAAAGAATGCAGGAAAAAACCTTGGTGAAGCTATCATGGGTTTTGGTATGCTTTTCCTTGGTCTTTCGGGTCTGGCAGATGTATTCACTCCCGAGCAGCTTGGCTGGCTCTTTAAGATTCAGGGAAGCGGATTTCTTGCACTTGCTGTTGGCTTTATAATTGGTATTTTAATTACTGCGCTGCTGCATTCTTCTTCTGCTTTTTCTGCTATTGTAATTACAATGGCTTACAACAATCTCATTTCGTGGGAGCTTGCTGCAGTTATGACCTTGGGAAGCAATATTGGTTCCACAATAGACGCCATCCTTGCCGCCATGGGAACCAGCGCCGACGCACGCCGTTCTGCTTTAATACACGTTATGTTCAACGTTTTTGGTACCGTGCTTGCCCTGATTTTCTTCCATCCTTTCCTGCGCCTTGTTGTTATGCTTACCCCGGGCCACGAACATTCAAATATGGCAATCCGCATTTCTATGCTGCATACAGTTTTCAAAACTTTGTCTACAGTTGTACTTTTGCCGCTTCAGGCTCCGCTTGTTAAACTTTCACAACTTATGATTAAGGATGACCCGGCCGATGCCCAGAAAGTTTTCAAACTGGAATTCACAGAGCTTGCTACAAAAGACAGCGTTGCAACTCACATTATCCAGGTAGAAAAAGCCATTGCCGATATGACCGATGTTGTAACCGATATGTTCGACAA
>JAILBH010000115.1 GCA_024681195.1 Treponema sp. | reverse complement strand
ATGATCAAAATACCAGAAGCACTGACAGGCTGTAATTACATCAAAGCTTTCTTTTGGGAAGTCTAGCTTTTCGGTAGGAACCGCAAAAAAATCAATTTTCATTCCGCCTTCAGCAGCAAGACGTTTTGCCTGTTCAATTTGGTCAGGAGAAATATCAGTCCCGGTCCAGCGGGCACCGTACTTGTACATATTGCGAGGCACAACACCAGTTCCAGTTCCAAGGTCTAAAACCGACTGTCCTTTAATACAAAGTCCTCTGTCCACTATTTTTTTGTAAAAGACTTCCGGGTA
Organism: Treponema sp.; assembly: GCA_024681195.1. Lineage (GTDB taxonomy): Bacteria > Spirochaetota > Spirochaetia > Treponematales > Treponemataceae > Treponema_D. The sequence continues at coordinate 6,865 of JAILBH010000115.1, read as the reverse complement.
AATATCTCTGTATTTTGCATAATCTTGGGAGGTGCGTCCCCAGTCAAATGCTTTGCCGGCATCTATTCTGCTGTCTATGATTTCCATTATTTAGCCTCAACTCTAATAGTATACTAATTGTAAAAAAACGTAAATTCATGTTATCCTAAATATATAGTTATGATAATTTTTGATTTTGATGGAACCATTGCCGACACTATTTCTCTTGGAATTAAACTTATAAATGATTATTCCGAAAGATTTCACTACAACAAAATTGACCGGGAAAAAATGGGTGGCCTTTCTGCTTTTGAGCTTATGAAAGAAATGGGAATCAAACTTTATAGATTGCCTTATCTTGCATGGTTTCTCAGAAAGCTTTTAAAAGAAAGAGCGTCCGAAATTAAAATGAATCCCGGCATAGACGGACTTCTGGAAAATCTTAAAAACGCCGGCTATAAAATGGGAATTATCACTTCAAATTCTTCCGAAAACGTAAAAGACTTTTTAAAACGAAATCAAATAGAAACATATTTTTCTTATATGAAAACAAAGGTTCCGCTTCTTAAAAAGAAGAAATCTCTTTCAAAAGCAAAGCGACAGCTTAAAACAGGTTTTGTCTATGTTGGTGATGAAATACGAGATGTTGACGCATGCCGCAAAAATAATCTTCCTGTTGTTTCTGTTGCATGGGGCTTTAATTCGGTTGAATCACTGGAGCAGGTAAATCCAGGTCTGGTTGCAAAAAACGCAGATCAGGCAAACACCTTTATTCAAAAACTTGCAGAGAAGCTTATTTTGAAAACTTGAGCGGTCGAGACTTTTATGAGCTGCTTTCTGAAGCCTGAATGCAGACTTTTATTCTAATCTAAACCGTGTTATAATATTCTTTATGAATCGACGAATAGCTGTACTTGGTTGCGGCTGGAGCACTTACTTTTTAAAAGATTTTATTAACGGTATGATGCGTGCCGTTGAAGACAAAAAAATTGACATATATCTTTTTAATACTTATAACTATGTCGAATATTCAGGCTTTCCGAACGCAACCGGTTTTTCAATTTTTAATCTCATAAATTATGATGAGTTTGACGGAGTTGTAATCCTTGCAGACTTAATTGGTAATGCAAGAGTTTTGGAAAGAGAACGCCTTCGTATTATTAAATCAAAAAAGCCTGCAATTTCTATCAATAAAAAAATGCAGGGTATTTGTTGTCTGCGCGTTGATAATTATTCGGGCATGTACGATGCGCTTGCACATCTTATCAAAATGCACAATGTTTCGGATATAGCCTATCTTTCAGGAAAGGAACAGTCAGTTGATATAACAGAACGTTACAAGGCTTATAGGGAAGTTCTTAAAGATAATAATATTGAATTTGATAACAATAAGGTGTTTACAATAGAATCCTGTGATTATCACTGCGCTTATGCTTTTTTTGATGAATATGTAAAATCTGGAAAAAAACTTCCGCAGGCTTTCTGTTGTGCAAATGATTTACTTGCAATGGCTCTGCTTAAGGTTTGCGCTGAAAATAAAATAAAGGTTCCTGAACAGTTTAAAATTGTAGGCTTTGATAATATTACAGAAACACAGTGTACAAAACCTTCTATTACAACTGTAAAGAACTGTGCAGATCTTCTTGGAGCAGAAGCAGTAACACGACTTATTCACGGTGTTAATCCACTGCAGGTACTTAATGTTAAAAGTACACCGGTTTTCAGAAATTCTTGTGGCTGCAGTTATTCGGTTACAAGCGAACAGAATCTTTTTGCGCTTAATATTCTTGATGATGCAAATAAGAAAAAGGAATTTGACAGCCATCTGGAAACTCTTGGAGAAATCTTTACAGAAGCAACTGATGTTTTTACGCTGCTCACAAATCTGGAAAACTTCTTTGTAAAGTCTCATAGATTTGAAGGTGCAGATTTTTGTATCTATATGAAATCTGACTGGAATTCTGTTCTGATCAACTCTGCCGAAAACCTTCCGCAGAATCTTAGTTATGGTGCTCAGGTACAGGCAATCTGTTCTGTTCAGAATAATCAGAAATATCTTAGAGAAATGATTCCTGTAAGCGATCTTATTCCTGCAAAGATGAAGACAACCGATAAAAGCAATGTATTTCTGTTCATGCCAATTTTTCATCATTCCTATGTTCATGGTTATTATGTTACAAAGAATAATCTTACAATGATTGATAACCGCTATGGCTATATGTGGACACGCAGTATGGGAGCTGGTATAGAGGATTTCCGCAAAAAGAATATGTTCAAGCAGATGAGCCAGCAGTATCTGCGTCTGTCTACAAAGGATGCTCTTTCCGGAGCACTCAATCGTCAGGGGTTTGAAAAGCTTGCCAAACCGTTTTATGCACATAATAAAAAGAACGGTCTTACTACAGTTTTGTTCTTTGTTGATATAAACAAGATGAAGCATATTAATGATGAGTTTGGACACCTTCACGGAGACCTTGCTGTTAAAACCGTTGCTGCTGCCGCCATGGAAACTGTTCCAAAAAATTGGCTTTGTATTCGCTATGGTGGAGATGAATTCCTTATTGTTGGAAACAGCAAAAATTATAACGGCGAAGATTATTGCGAGCTCATTAAAAAACGACTTGCTTCAAAAACTTCTGTAATGCATCTGCCTTATGACCTTAGTGCCAGTGTTGGAACTTATTCAGTGCCGCCACAGTCAGAGCTTACACTGGAACAGGCTGTAGAAAACGTAGACAATATTATGTATGAACAAAAGCAGGCCTTTCACAAGGAGGATGATAAAAATGAACACTAATAAAATAAAGGGTGCAGTACTTTTTTTGATTTTGTTTCTTACAGGAATTCTTGTTTCCTGTGTAAATACAAATTACATCGAAAAAAATCATGAAAGCAATATTAAAAAGCTTAAAGCCTGCCAGCCTTACACAAATCAGCCGGTTTCGTTTGAATTTAAAAATCTGATTAATCAGGAGGAAGCCGCACAAATCCGTGAGTTTTTTAAATCAAATACAGAGCTGGATCTGGAGGCTCTTGCTGCTTCTTCAAAAACTACCTGGGAAAAATCCTTGGAGCTTGCCTGCTTTGTTGCAAAAAATATTCCGCACGATAATCAGAAGGAACCCATTGATGAAAGAAGTGCAATTCCTTTGTGGGAATATTCCAGACGTGTTAAAACAGGTTTTAACTGCCGCTGGCACAGTATTCTTTTAAGCGAACTTATGCTTGCTGCCGGAATTAAAAACTGCTTTGTTACCTGTCTGCCAGAGGACAAAAATGACAGCGACTGCCATGTAGTTAATCTGGTATGGTTACCGGAGCTTAACAAGTGGGCCATGATAGATTCTGATATGATGGAATATGTTACAGATTCTAATGGAACTCCACTTTCTCTGGAAGAAATGCGTGAATGTATAATTAAAGCTCAGACTATAAATATTAATGTTCTTCCGGGTTTTGAAAATTCCTGGGTTGCAAAAAAAGATGGAATAAAATACATGCACTCTTACTGGGCCAAGAATCTTTACTGGTTTTGTGCACATACAACTTATGGTTTTGGACTTGAAGGAAAGATGACTTTGCCTGACAGTTATATTGCTCTTGTTCCGCCCGGATATGATTGTTCTGGAAATGCAATTAATGAAGTGACAACAAATGCTGCGGCCTTTTGGGATAGATAGTAAAATTTAATAAAACAGTGAGGTTTATATGAAAAAGAATTTTGGAAAACAGACATTTATGTATCCAATGCCGGTCCTTATTATTGCAACCTATGATGAAAATGGAAATCCAGATGCAATGAATGCGGCCTGGGGTGGAATTCATGATACAAACCAGATAGGAATCTGTCTTGATAAAAGTCATAAAACAACAAAAAATATTGCAGCAAAAAAGGCTTTTACTGTAAGCATTGCAACAGCAGATTTTGTAAAAGAATGTGACTATGTTGGAATTGTCAGCGGAAATTCTGAGCCGGATAAAATAAAGAAAGCAGGGTGGACCGTAACTAAGTCTGAATTTGTAGATGCTCCTGTAATCAATGAATTACCTATGGTTCTTGAATGCGAAGTAGCACAGATGAGTGCGGACTGTGATTATATTGTAGGCAACATCATAAATGTAAGTGCGGATGACTCGGTTTTGACAGACGGCAAGATAGACTCTTCGAAGCTTAAACCAATCTGCTACGACCCTGTAAGCCATAATTACAATGTACTTGGGGATGTGGCGGGTAAAGCCTTTTTTGACGGTAAGGCTATTCTATCATAAAGTCTGTAAAGGTTTTTGTTTGATTCCGCCAGATTGCGGTAAAATTGTTTCTGGTTCCAAAGAAGAAAATTCCTTCTGCGTACTGACACCATTCGTCTGTATAATAAGGCGGAGTCTTAAAATCAAACAAGGCACTTGCAAGCATTACCACATGACCATCGTGTGAACAAATCAAATCTAAAACATGTGAATCCGGGGAAGTAAGCGTTGTATTAAATATACCGTCAAGTATAGGTTTTACTTCATCTTTAAGCGTTACACCTCGTGTGCCTTTTGAATCTCCATTTTGCAGAAAATTAAAGTATTCATACCATCCAACTCCACCAACTTCTTTTGGACGGGGATCTCCTGCCATATGTGCAAATGCTTCTACAGGAATGATTTGTGTTCCTTCATCCGGTGCATAAGGCTTTTGAACACCTTTAAGGATTTCGCGCATTGTCTGCTGACAGCGTTCAACCGGACTGGCTGCACAAATACCAATTTTGCGGTCTATTGATTCTCCCATTTTATTTGCCTGTAAAATTCCGGTTGGTGTAAGTAACAGCTTAGAATAGTCTCCGTCTGGAGGATCTGTGTATCGTTCGCAATGCCGGATATAGAGTGCAACTCTTTGATTGTCAGGAAGATGTTTTGCAGTCTGTGTCATCCATTTATTTGGTGAATTAAAAGTCATGTATATATACTATCAGATTACCGTTTGTTAGACTAGACTAACACAGTTTTGAAGGTCTTGGCTATAATAAAAATTCTGATTATCATTAGATTAATTAAACGATTTTTGATGACAATTAGAAAAGAAAGTGGTAGAATAGATTAAACTAGAATACTAGTATATTACAAAAAAGAATTATTCCTTATATAGAGGCATTTATGAATGACACATTAAAACAAATAGGCGCAGCTGGAATTATACCGGTTGTGGTATTAAATAAGGTTAGCGATGCAGAACCGCTTGCACAAAGCCTTGTAAATGGCGGACTTCCTTGTGCAGAGGTAACCTTTCGTACAGATGCTGCAGAAGAAAGTATCCGTGCAATTTCAAAAAAGTTTCCTGATATGCTTGTTGGTGCTGGAACAGTTCTTACAGTAGAACAGGTAGACAGAGCCATTGGCGCCGGAGCAAAGTTTATTGTTAGTCCTGGTCTTAATCCAAAGGTAGTTGAATATTGTATAAAAAATAATTATCCGGTTTGTCCTGGCATTATGACTCCTACAGAGCTGGAAGTGGCTCTTGGCTTTGGTCTTGATGTAGTAAAGTTTTTCCCTGCAGAAAATGCGGGCGGTCTTAAAATGATAAAAGCAATGAGCGCTCCATATACAATGATGAAGTTTATGCCAACCGGTGGAATTAACGCAACAAACGTTCGCGACTATCTTGCCTGCGACAAAATTTTAGCCTGTGGCGGCAGCTGGATGGTAAAGGGAGACTTGGTTGCTGCTGGCAATTTTGATGAAATTCAGAAGTTGACAAAAGAAGCTGCTGATATAGTTAAGGAAATAAGAGGATAAATATGAAAGTAGTAACATTTGGTGAAATAATGCTCAGACTTGAACCGGAAGGATATTTCCGTTTTGTTCAGGTAGATAAAATGACTTCTACATTTGGAGGAGGCGAAGCTAACGTTGCAGTGTCTCTTGCAAATTATGGGCTCGACGCTTATTACGTAACAAAGCTTCCTAAACACGAAATTGGTCAGGCTGCAATTAACAGTCTTCGCCGTTATGGTGTAAATACAGAATATATTGTTCGTGGCGGCGACCGTGTAGGTATTTCCTACAATGAACGTGGAGCCAGCCAGCGCGGTTCAAAATGTATTTACGACCGTGCACATTCTTCTATTGCCGAAGCAAAGCCGGAAGATTTTGACTGGGCAGTAATTTTTAAGGACTGTAAATGGTTCCATCTGACCGGTATTACTCCGGCCCTTGGCGGAAACATGGTTCAGATTTGTATAGAGGCCTGTAAGGCTGCAAAGGCTGCAGGTGCAACAGTAAGCTGCGACTTAAACTACCGCGGAAAGCTCTGGACCCGTGAGCAGGCACGCGAAGCAATGACAGAAATCTGTAAGTATGTTGATGTCTGCATTTCTAACGAAGAAGACGCAAAAGACGTATTTGGAATTGAAGCAGAAAACACAGATATCACAGGCGGTAAACTTAATAAAGAAGGATATAAATCTGTAGCAAAGCAGCTTGCCGATAAGTTTGGATTTAAGAAGGTTGCAATTACCTTGCGTACTTCAATCAATGCAAACCGCAACAACTGGGCAGCACTTTTGTACGACGGAAAAGATTACTGCTTTAGCAAGGAATACGAAATGTATATAGTAGACCGCGTAGGTGGCGGCGACAGTTTTGGTGGCGGTTTGATTTACTCTTTACTCAACGGCAAGTCCACACAAGATGCAGTTGAGTTTGCAGTTGCCGCAAGCTGTCTCAAGCACACCATCGAAGGCGACTACAACATGGTTAGTGTTGATGAGGTTGAGAAGCTGGCTGCCGGTAATGGTTCTGGAAGAATCCAGCGCTAGTGTCATCCCGAACTTGTTTCGGGATCTCTTTTGTTAAAAACGCTCTGCCTTTTTACCTTTACTTCCTTTCTTTACAAAGGCAC
>JAILBH010000106.1 GCA_024681195.1 Treponema sp. | reverse complement strand
GTCCGCTTTTTAAAAAGGATATATACGATTTTATTACTCCAGAAAAATGTGTAGAAAGCCGTGCAGTAACCGGAGGACCGGCAGAAAAAGCAGTTCTTGTTCAGATTAATGCACTACAGACTTTTATTAAGGAAAATACTCCGTCATCCAAAAAATCAGATAGTGATGACTGGGACAAAATATTTGAAAATTTTTCATAAAAAAATAAAGGGGTTTAAAATGAAAAAATCAGTATTTATGAGTGCTGTAGTAATTGCTGCAGCTTGTGTTTGTCTGTGTTTTACAGGTTGTAAAAAAACAGAAAAAAAGGCATCTAATGCGGTAGACGCTCTTAAGGCTCGTGGTGTATTTGTACTTGGTCTTGACGATTCTTTCCCACCGCTTGGATTCCGTGATGATAACAACGAAATTGTAGGTTATGATATTGATCTTGCAAAAGAAGTTGCAAAGCGTCTTGGTGTTTCTTTTAAGGCTCAGCCAATTGACTGGGATGCAAAAGAAATGGAACTCGAAACAGGTAAAATTGACTGTATCTGGAACGGTTTTACAATCACAGAAGACAGAAAGGCTGCTCTTTCTATGAGCTTTGCATATCTTGATAACGAGCAGGTTCTTGTTGTAAGAGATGACAGTGGAATCAGCACTCTTGAAGATATGAAGAACAAGATTGTTGCAATTCAGACCGGTTCAAGTGCTCAGGAAGCTGTAGATGACAATCCTGCATTCAAAAATTCACTTGCAGATCTTATTACACTCAAAGATAACATTGCAGCTTTGAATGACCTTAAGATTGGTGGTGTAGACGGTGTTGTAATGGACAGCGTTGTTGCAAACTATTCTATTGCTCAGACTGGCGAACCATTTACTGTAGTTTCAAAGGCACTTGCAAACGAGGAATATGGAATTGGCTTTAGAAAGAAGGAACCGGAACTTCGCGACGAAGTAGAAAAGATCCTTACAGAAATGGCCAAAGACGGAACAATTTCCGCAATTTCTGTAAAATGGTTTGGTAAAGATATTTCTGTTGTAAGCAAATGATTTCTGAACGCTATATAAAAATGCTTGGAGCCATGCTCAGAGGCTCCGGAACCTCGCTTGAAGTATTCTTTTTGACACTATTGTTTGCAATTCCTGTTGCGCTTCCAATTGCAATGGGAAGAATGTCAAAAAACAAAGGACTTTCTTTTATTACAAATGTTTTTCTGCTTGTAATAAGGGGAACTCCGCTTATGCTTCAGCTTCTGGTTGTCTATTTTGGCCCCGGCCTTTTTATAAGATGGCTCAATGATCTTGGTTATGATATAACCTTCCGCTGGAACCGTTTTGCCGCCGCAATTATTGCCCTTAGCATTAATTATGCTGCATATTTTGCAGAAATTTACCGCGGCGGTATTGAATCAATCCCAAAGGGACAGTACGAAGCCTGTAAGGTTCTTGGTTATACAAAGGCTCAAACCTTTTTTACCATTATACTTCCACAGGTAATAAAGCGTATTGTTCCTGCCATGGGAAACGAAGTAATCACTCTTGTAAAAGATACTGCCTTGGTTGCTGTAATCGGAGTTTCGGAGCTTCTTATGGTTGCGAAAGAACGACAGGGAGCCTTATTCTCCTTTATGCCGCTTTTTATTGCAGGAGTCTTTTATTTCTTTATGAACTGGGTTGTTTCGGTAGTCTTCCGCAGGCTCGAAAAAAAACTGAGTTATTATAATTAATTGGAGCTTGTATGGACGAAATCCTTTGTGTAGAAAACTTAAAAAAATCTTTTGGCTCACTACAAGTAATAAAGGGAATTTCCTTTTCTGTTCATAAAGGCGAAGTTTTAAGTATTATTGGTCCAAGTGGTTCCGGTAAATCAACAATTCTGCGCTGTATTTCTCAACTGGAAGATGTAACTGAGGGAAGCATTACAATCTGCGCTCTTCCTCTTGTTCAAAACGGAGTATATTGTAAGAAGGAACAGCGCCATAATATAGTTCTAAAAAGTGGACTTGTTTTTCAGAATTTTAATCTTTTTCCGCATTATTCGGTTTTGCAGAACGTGATGCAGCCGCAGATTAAAGTTTTAAAAAAAGATAAGGAACAGGCTATGAAAACTGCCACGGCTTTACTGGAACGAATGGGACTTGCCGAAAAAGCAGAATTTTATCCATGCCAGCTAAGTGGTGGTCAACAGCAGCGTGTTTCAATTGCAAGAGCTCTTGCCCTTAAACCGGAAGTTCTTCTTTTTGATGAACCAACCAGTGCTCTTGATCCGGAGCTTACAGGAGAAATCCTGGCCGTAATTAAAGAACTCGCTGCCGAAAAAATGACCATGGTTGTAGTAACTCACGAAATGTCCTTTGCCCGCGATATTTCAAGTCACATAATTTTTATGGATGGTGGTGTTATTGTGGAAGAGGGCACTGCAGATGTAGTTATAAACAACCCAAAGCAGGAACGTACAAAAACCTTTCTGGCAAGGTTTAGTAATTAAATCTCCTATTGAATAAAAACCAAAAATCAGTTATTATATCTACTCAATATACACAATTGGTATTATTGTGTCCTAATTAGCATAATCTGGTGCTGGAAACAGCATCATGGAGGAATAAATGGTCAAAATCAGACTTAAGAGATTTGGTACACAGAAACGTCCATGCTACCGTGTAGTTGTTCAGGACTCACAGAAGCCACGTGACGGCGTTTGTATCGAAGAAATTGGAACTTATCAGCCAA
>JAILBH010000072.1 GCA_024681195.1 Treponema sp. | reverse complement strand
TGGCTCCCAGTCACAAAACGAAGGTCAAAAGCGCCGGCTAGCCGGCTTGACGCTGACTGTTGTAGTGGAACTATTAAATGCCGCTCGCGCGGCATCAACAGTCAGAGTCATTTTGCCCTCCGTTTTGTTCCTTCGCGCCACAGACAATTTTATTTTTTTATAAGTAATCCTACACACAATTTTTTTATATTGCCCCATTTTATTATTTTATGATATAATGAATTATTCAGTTTGAAGTTTACATTTCTTATTTATGGAGGCCATATATGGACGGTGGATCGAGTAGTTATCCCATACGTATTTTAATCTTAAAAACAAGCCTCCAGAATTTCATATCTTAGTTTTTCATTCCCGACTTTTTTGAAATTCTTCTGGCTATGAAAGGAGAATTCAAAATGATTACCTACTGGCAGCAGGATAACGGACAGTTTTTTAAAACTAAAAAAGAAGAGATTAACTCAAAAAAGCCTCTGTGGATTGATGCGCGCAATGTAACCCGTGATGAAACAAATCAACTGCAGGAAGAATATGACATTGAACAGGATCATATCCTTGATATTCTTGACCCTGATGAACTTTCACGAATGGAAGACGGCGAAGGCTATATTCTTACAATCGTCAGAGTTCCGGTTTATGACCCGGCAGCAGAAACTCCATACTTTGCGGTTCCTGTAGGCATAATCATCAAGGGACGCACTATCATAACAATCTGCTGGACAGACTGCGAAATCTTAAAGGACTTTGGCAACAACAGAATTAAAAACATCAAGCTTACAGATTTTCCTTCGTTCATTGTGCAGATTATGAACCGTGCAAACTTGAACTTTCTTCGTTATCTTAAGGAAATAAACCGCCGGTCCACAAGCATTCAGAATGAAATGCGCATGGAAATTGAAAATCAAGAAATCATGCTCATGCTGGGCTTAGAAAAATCTCTGGTTTATTTTTCAACCTCTCTCAAAAGTAATGCCCTGCTGCTTCAGAAAATGAAGAGTACACGTCTTATTAAATTTGATGATGAAGATATTGATTTTGTAGAAGGCGTTGCAATTGATAACCGTCAGGCAATTGAAATGGCCGACACTTATACAGACATTCTTTTTGGCGTTATGGATGCGTTCAGCTCTGTAACCTCAAATAACCTGAACATTGTTATGAAAAAGCTTGCCATTATTAACCTGGTAATGATGGCACCAACCTTTGTAACAAGCTTCTTTGGAATGAACTTTAAGCTGCCGTTTGAAACCATGTCGGGTTACTGGCCTGTTATTATGGCAACCCTTTTGTGTGTAATTTCTGTATTCCTTAGTGTGTGGCTGTTGAATATTAATAAGAGCAACATAGAAGCACGCAGAAAGGCACGCAAGCTTTCCAGAAAACAACGACAAAAAATCAGAGCAGAAACTCGAAAGTTAAAGAAACAGGAAAAGGAACTTAAGTAAAGACTCTATTGCACCGTACAGGCAATTCTAAAGCCAAAATAATTGTAGCATTCGTTTGGGTCGTAGCTGTAGCGGTCGCCGGCGTAGTAAAAAGGTGTGTAATCTGCAAAACTGCCGCCACGACTTACACGGTCATAACCTACGGCTGGACCATACAAACTATCCACAGAATAATCTTCAAACCAGTCCCAGCAATATTCCAGAACATTTCCGCTCATATCAAAAAGACCGGCTCCGTTTGCATTTCCTGTTGCAGGAACTGTTATGGAATTAGGATCAAAAGGCACACCTGCTGTTCCTACATTACGGGTTGCACCGGCATTTGCACTTGTCCAGGCATAAAGATATGCATCTTCATCATTATTTGCCTGAGTCTGCCCGCTTACAAGATTTCCTTTTTGAAAACCGGATTTTGTACGGCGTGCCGCATATTCCCATTCAGCTTCGCTTGGAAGTCTGTAGCCGTCGGCATTCCAATTACAGGCACAAAGGTCACAGGTCGCAGTATCAGAAGAATCACGCAGGACAATTCCGTTATAAGTATAGCAGGGTGTTTTTCCTTTAATTTCACTAAGGGCATTGCACCACACAATTGCATCATACCAGTTAATCATTGTTACCGGCTGATATTGATTTTCTTCTGTTGGTTCTGCACCGCGTTTTCCGTGTGAACCACCCTGCCCCGGATTTTCAAAATAATAACCAAGCTTTTCTGCCCTTTGCTTTACATCATACCACAGACTGTAGCAGGTTTCATATTTGTTAATTGAAAAAGGCTTTAGAGTTCGGGTTGCAGGATAAGCCGCTGTGTCCTGACCAATTTTATAACTTAGATGAGTCTTAAAAGCCACAAGAGAAATCGGTACAAATTTTTTCTGTTCGCCGCCACTTTGTGCAGTTAAAGCTCCGGACAGAACAAGGGCAATTACCAGCCCCGCAAAAATCTTTTTCATTAAAGCTTGCACTCCTCTACCTTGTTTATCTTCCAGTTTCCGTCTGAACCACGTTCAACGTCGAGCCAGACATAAGTTTGTTTTTCACCAAGACTTCCCGGATTTATTACAGTTGTTTCACCAATTTTTTCTACACCACGACCTTCGTGAATATGACCACAGATTACAGCAAGAGGCTTATGCTCCAGAATAAAATCTGTGAACATCTGACTGCCTGCATGCAGCTCCGCATTTACAGCATCAACTACCTTGCCTTTTGGAGGATTGTGGCTGATTAAAATTGTGTTGTTCCAGAGGGTTCCGTCACCATCAGCAGCACTGTGAACAACAATGTCAAAGTCTGCAAGGCATTCTTCTTCTGTGCGTTCAAATTCGGTTTTGCCGGTAAACTTTGTTCCGCCGCCGGAGCCCGCAAACGCAAGTCCTTCATGAAACAAAAGAGCCTTTTCTACACAGATATCTTTTTCTTCAAGGTCGCCCATAAAAACTTCATTATCGCAGTTTCCAAGAACGGCAAAAATTGTATCGTGCTTGCTGCAAAGCTTTTCAAGGGCTTCGTCGCCAGTTTCCGGCTTAAAGCATTCTGCAAAGTCACCCGCAAAAAGAACGGCATCAGCCTGCTTAAAAATATCGTCCATCTTATCAAGCACATCGTTGTGTGCATGCAAATCGCTTATTACTAAAAGTTTCATAAAATTACTCCTTAGATTATTTTTTCTATAGCCTTTTTAAGACCTTCCATCTGTTCTGCAGTACCTACTGTAATACGCACAAAATCTTCTATGCCAGGGGTATTAAAATGTCTTATTAAAATACCCTGTTCTTTTATGAGTTTGTACAATTCTTCACCACCAATTGACGGATGCTTTGCAAACAAAAAGTTTGTCTTGCTTTCTAATACATAAAAACCACGAGACTTTAAAAAGTTATAGAATTTGTCGCGTTCTTCTGCAACCTTACGGGCACAGTCTGCATAGTAGGCAGGATTTTCGCAGGCTGCACAACCCGCAACCTGAGCCACTGCATCCAGCGGAAAGTGATTAACGCTGTTCTTTACAGTAGTAACTATGTTTATGAGCTCAGGAGAAGCAACCACATAGCCAAGACGCATACCTGCCGCACAAAGACTTTTTGAGAAAGTTCGAACAATAAGCAGATTAGGGAACTCCTTGAGCAACGGAATACAAGACTCCCCGCCAAAGTCTACATAGGCTTCATCAACAATAAAAATTTTGTCGGGATTTGCCTTGAGCAGCATCTGACGTACCTGTTCACGGGTCAAAGCAAGGCTCGTCGGCGCATTAGGATTTGCAAAAATGAGTCCACCGCCGTTGTTCTTTACACGTTCAAGCATTTCGTCGGTATCAAGTGTCCAGTCCTCTTTAAGCGGAACCTGGTCCATTGGAATATCATAAAAGCCCGCATAAACCGGATAAAAACTGTAGGTAAACTGAGGCATTACAAACTTTTTACCGCTGTCAAAAAAGGCATAGAAAACAAAGGAAAGAACTTCGTCGCTTCCGTTACCGCTGTAAATCATATCCGGAGTAATTTCAAAAGGAATGCGGTCTCGTTCGTCCGGAGTAACTGTTCCGTCTGCTTTAACCTGGGCGCGGCTTAAAACACCACCTGTCTTATTGAGCATATCTGCAATTTTTGCATGAAGCTCGTTAGAATCCGGATCCGGGTAAAGGGCCAGCTTTTGAGGCTGACTTGTTATAAAATCTGTTACCGCCTTAATCACAGCAGGACTTGGCACATACGGATTTTCGTTAGCATTTAATTTTATATACACCCTGTCCTTAGGCTGTTCGCCAGGAACATAAGGGTGCAGTCCATTCATTCTTGTAGAAGTTATCATACACTGATTTTAATCTTTTTAGGGTGAAAATTCAATGTATGTTATTATTGAGCCGGGAGATCAACTACTATTGCGGGAACGACGCCGATATAAGGAGTCGTATAACTGATAGAACTAGTTAAACCGCCATAGTTTACATACTCAGGTGTTATCGAATAATCTCGTAGCCACCAATAATTATAGATTTGTCCATTATATCTACATCCGAAAGAATAAGAAGGACAAATATTTTTTCCTTTAGCATATTCAGTAGCAGTACGTCTTCTGGTTGCTGAATCTGTTAATCCATTTTCAGAATTTATTATTTCTGCAAGACTTAAAATAAAAACTTTATCAGTTGTTTGCATAGATTGTATACTTGTATCAGTTTCAGAAATTAATGTTTTTGCATCTGTTAGAAAAGCATTATTATAAAAAGAATCATTCAAATAGGTTCTTATAATGGATGAACTCCAATATGAAGCACCAGTTCCATTGTTTGTGTTTACAGGAGATGCAATCAAAATATCTTCGGCTACCAGTAGAGCTTTTCCTGTATCTTTATAATTTGTTGTAACAACGCGCCATTTTATTGGTGTCATCAAACAACCAGACGTCGAAGCAGAAGAATCCTTGTAATAATATCTATTATCAGTACCTAAATAGACATATTGTGATTCTGATCCGAAAACGGATTTCGTAGGATTCTTCACTAGATTTGAAAAATAACTACCAGATTGTGGCCAGTATCCAAAATATACATAAGTACAATTTCTTCCTGCAGAACCATTTGTACCTGGTGCTAAATAAATTATCTCAGAATCATATACTATATCAAATTGGGCAGTAAATGTTTTATTAACATCGTCATAGGTTTCGGGTAAATTATACCAATTGATAAATCGATAGTAATATGTCGGCAATACCTTAGTTGAAGGAGGTTCAACTTTTGAGCCATATCGTTTGCTAATACTCTTTGATGTTGTATTATCTGCAAATTTTCCATAATTGGAATTTAACGTAAAAGTATAAGTAATATCCTTCCTGTCATAGTAAACTCTGGCTATTGTAGTACCATCTGCATTTATCGTATTTTGATTAACAGACTTAGTTACACAACCGGCCATTGTTTTTGCCTCAGCCTGTGTCGTTTCTCCAGGTAAACCTGTTTTTATCTGGACA